>CAZPRL010000009.1:0-12835 GCA_964589385.1 uncultured Candidatus Saccharibacteria bacterium
ACGTCAAACAAAGACGCATCTATTCCGTTCGGCATGATAATCGGAACAATAGCGTCCGTAAAAAATTCGGAAAACGAAGCGTATCAAAGCGCGATTGTGGATGTGCCGTACGATCTCAATTCCCTCAATGCAGCTGTTGTTCTTGCGGCTCCATGAAAAAACTGATTCTTTTTATCGGAACATTGGCTCTTGCGGCTCTCATCCAGGCAGGAACGCAATATCATACCTTTTCTCTCTTTCTTGCGGCCGCAAGCATTCCTCTTCTTATTATTCTGATAGACCCGTTGCCCGTTCTTCTGGCGATTGCGGCATTTCTCATGCTTGATATCTACTCCACTCTTCCCCAGGGGGCAATGCTTGTTATGTTTGTGGTTCCTTTTGCAACGCGCCGGCTTTGGGGCAACATTTCGGCAGACATTACATGGAAGTTTTTCTTTTTCGTACTGGCCACAATCACCTTGCAAATAGCCGCGCTTGCAGGCATATCATTACTGGGCGGCCCGCTTTCGCTCACCGCGCTTCCGTGGGGAATACTTGCTCTTCAGGCGGGAATAACAACAATCGGGACATGTATCCTCGCGTTTATCACTCATGAATATTCTTCGTAAGGCTCTTCTATGCATGTTGACTCGTCAGAAATCATAGACCGAGTAACCATCCCGCGCAAAAAGCAAAAACCGCGCATTTCTCTGCTTCCATATATCCTAGGAGCTGTCTTGCTTCTTATTGCCGGCCGAGGAGGATATTTGCAAATCATACAAGGAGGAGAATTTCGCGCGCAAGCCGAGTATAACCGAGTCAATCATATCGTCCTGCCCGCCCCTCGGGGAATCTTGTATGACAAACATCAGGTACAGCTGGTAGAAAATATTTCAAGCACCGATGTCGTATTTGACCCGGCATATTTGCCGACCCAAGAAAACGAAACGCATCTTCTTGATCGCATCATGGAGCTCATGCCCGATATGGCTCCCGATACTATCAAAGAAGCTCTCGCAAGGAGCAGAAAAACCCAGCAGGAAACATTGCTGGTAAAAGCAATCGATCATGACAGCGTACTTCGCATCGAACAAGCGCAAGCAGATATTCCGGGAGTAAAGCTTGCATCGTCTCTTGTGCGCAAGTATCCGTTCGGAGAACCTCTTGCGCATATTCTCGGGTATACGAGCAGCGTGACCGCTGAAGAGCTCGCCTCAGACTCCACACTCATTGCAACCGATACAACCGGCAAGCAAGGGGTTGAGCAAGAATACGATAAAGCGCTTCGGGGCCAGCACGGAACCACGTATCGCGAAGTTACCGCTTCAGGAAAACAAAAGACCGATCTTGGAGAAAAACCGCCGATTCCCGGACAGGACATTACGCTTACCGTAGACTCTGCTCTCCAACAGTTTATATACGGGCTTTTCTCCGAGAAAGATTCAAAGAAAGAAGACGACCGCTTGCGGGGCGCCGCTATCGTACTGGACGCACGCAATGGCGCCGTAATCTCAATGGTCAGCTATCCGTCGTTCGACCCCAATTCCTTTTCCCAGCCTTCGCTTCGGAAGCAGACCGCCAATATCTTTTCGAATTCGCTCAATCCGCTTTTTAATAGAGCAGCAGACGGCACATATCCGTCCGGATCAACCATCAAGCCTTTTCTCGCTGCCGGAGCGCTTGAACAAGGCATCATCACTCCGAATACCACTATTTATTCAACAGGGGGCATTACGGTAGGACCCTGGCAATTTGCAGACTGGAAAGCGGGCGGACACGGCATCACCGATGTGCGCAAGGCGCTTGCGGAGTCTGTAAATACATTCTTCTACATGGTATCCGGAGGAATCGACTCCTATACAGGCCTTGGAGTGGAAAAAAGCGTTTCTATTCTTCGGAACTTCGGGTGGAGCGAACGAACGGGCATCGACCTGCCGAGTGAAGCGGCAGGATTCCTTCCAACTCCGGAATGGAAGCTGAAGACAACCGGGCAGCCGTGGTATATCGGCGATACATATCATTTGGGAATCGGGCAAGGCGACGTATTGGTTACCCCGCTGCAGATTGCAGCGGCAACAGTATCTATCGCAAACGGAGGAACATGGTATCAGCCGCACTTGAGCGGGGAGTCCGTAAAGCAGCATGGTACGGGAGTTTCCGGCGAGAACATCCGCGTCATCCAAGAAGGCATGCGCCAAGCGGTCACAGAAGGCTCCGCACGTTCGCTGAATACTCTTCCTTTTCCTATCGCCGGCAAAACGGGAACCGCTCAAATTGGAGGAACGGAAAAGACGCATGCGTGGTTTACCAGCTTCGGTCCGTATGAAAGCCCTGAATATGTTGTCACAATTCTTCTGGAACAGGGCGGCGCAGGAGATATAGACGCTGTGCCATTGGCCCAGGAAATATGGCAATGGATTGCCGAAAACCCTACCTAACTATTCTGTCAGCGATGCCTGACAAAATGTGAACAAATGGCGCTTGACTGCACAGCCTCGTTGGGTACACTAATCCAAATATGAAAGAACAATATCTTACAAAGCAGGGAATGAGCGAGCTTCAGGAACGCTTACAAACATTAAAGACTATTCGGCGGCGAGAAATTGCCGATGCTATCCAATCGGCAAAAGAACAGGGAGACTTGTCTGAAAATGCGGAGTATTCCAGCGCGAAAGAAGAGCAAAGCCGCATCGAACAAGAAATCGCCCAGCTCGAAATGACGCTGAAAAACGCTCACGTAGTCGCGAAGCGCAAAACGGATTCTGTAGGAATCGGAAATCTCGTCCTTGTAGAATGCAATGGAACAGACAGGGAGTATCATGTTGTCGGCTCTAATGAAGCCAATCCGCTCGAAGGAAAAATCAGCAACGAGTCTCCGATGGGGGAAGCGCTCTTGGGTGCAAAAGTCGGCGAATTAGTACATATTCCTATCCCAAGCGGCACCAAAGAGTGCACCGTCAAAAAAATTAGCTGATTTTCGGATTTACGGCTACACTGGATGGCATGGCCGAAGAGCGACTAGAAGAAATACGTTCCCAGCGTCTCCAAAAACGAGACTCTCTCTTGCAAGGCGGAGGAGTTCCCTATCCATCGGAAGTGCGCCGCACGTCCTCCATAGGAGAGGCTCTCGAGCATTTTGACGAACTGACAAAAGAGGGTTCAGCGATTGTCCTTTTGGGCAGGATTACGGCAATGCGACGCCATGGAGCCATCGCGTTTGCAGACCTTGCGGATGCGAGCGGCAAAATTCAGCTTCAGTTTACCCGAGAGGGCCTGCAAGAGCGCTTTGCAGAACTCGATGCATTTGATACCGGAGACTTCATAGAAGCGACAGGCATTCCCGTTCTTAGCAAGCGAGGCGAGCGCACGATTCTCATGAGTGCGTTTTCTATGGCGAGCAAATCTATTCGCCCTATTCCAAGCACATGGTTTGGCATTAAGGATGTTGAAATGCGATCGCGCGAACGGGAACTCGATCTGCTTGCAAATCCCGACACTAAGCTGACGATAGAAAAGCGCAGCGCGCTCATGAAATTTCTGCGTAGCTATTTGGATACGAAAGGCTTTATTGAAGTGGAGACTCCTATTCTGCAACCCATTCCCGGCGGCACGCTTGCAGAGCCATTCTCCACTCATCACAACGCACTTGATACAGATCTGTCTCTGCGAATCGCGCCGGAACTGTATTTAAAGCGCCTGTTGGTCGGAGGCTTTGAAAAAGTATTCGAAATCGGAAAGAACTTCCGCAATGAGGGGGTAGATAAATCGCACAATCCGGAATTTACCATGTTGGAGTTCTACTTGGCGTATGCAGACTACGAAGACTTGATGGATATCGCGGAAGAAATGCTCTCTCTTGCGGCAAAAGAAATAACGGGGTCGCATGATGTGCCGTGGGACGATACGAGTATTTCATTTCACGCTCCCTTTACCAGAATTTCTTATATCGACACGATTGCCGAACATACCGGCATCAATATCTTGGAAGAAAAAAATCCCGAGGCATACCTCGCAGCCTTTGTCGATCACAAGATAACGCCTCCGGAAACTGCGACATACGCAAAGCTCGTCGATGAATTGTATAAGGAAATTGTCCGACCTACGCTGATTTCTCCCACTATTTTATACGACTATCCGGCAGAGCTTGTTCCGCTTGCAAAGCGCAGCTTGCAAGACGAACGATTAGTAGAGATGTTCCAGCTTGTTATTGCCGGCATGGAAATCGTAAAGGCATACACCGAGCTCAACGATCCTGTCGAGCAGCGCGCACGATTTGAGGAACAGCAATCTCATCGGGACAAGGGCGACCGCGAGGCGCATGCGATAGACGAATCCTATTTGAAGGCGATGGAATACGGCATGCCTCCCGCTGCAGGATTCGGCCTGGGCGTAGACCGCCTTGCCATGCTTCTGACCAATACGCCGCACCTTCGGGACACTATTTTATTCCCGCTTCTGCGGAAAGAACAATAACGGCTATGATAGATATCGACCTGCTAAGAAATCCAGAGACGCGAGAAGATGCGGCTCTGCGTCTTGGCATCCGAGGAGTTGAGCTTGCGCGCATCGAAGAGCTCCTTGCGGCAGACCAGGCATGGAGAGAAGCAACGGCAACCATGGAAGCGCTGCAGGCGCAGAAACATGAAGCGGGAGAGAACATCGCTTCTGCCGAAGGCGAAGAAAAACAGCGGCTTATTACTGCGATGCAAGAAGCAAACGCAGGCGAGAAGGCGCTCAAAGAGGCTCTCGACCAGGCAGAGGCGAAGCGGCAGCAGCTCTGGCGCGCATTGCCGAACATTCCGCTTCCCGATGTAGAGGCAGGTGGAGAAGATAAAAACCAAATCATTGCCGAGAGTATGACGCAGCCCATCGATAAAGAAAAAACTCCCTCCGATTACTTGTCGCTCATGGGCAATAGAATAGACATGCAGCGTGCGGCAAAGGTATCCGGCGCGCGTTTTACCTATTTATCGGGAGACTTGGCGCGACTGGAATTCGGAATCGTGTCGTTCGTGCTCGACCGTCTCGCAGGGCAGGGCTTCACGCAAGTCGTCCCTCCCGTGCTCATCCAAGAACGCGCAATGGCCGGCATGGGATATCTTGAACAGGCGGACGACGAAGTCTATAAAACACAAGATAATCTCTACCTTGTAGGCACCAGCGAACAATCGCTTGGCACCATGCATATGGACGAGATTCTGCCGATAGAACAACTGCCCCTTCGATACGCCGCATTTTCTTCCTGTTTCCGCAGAGAGGCGGGAAGCCACGGGAAAGACGTAAAGGGCATCTTGCGCCTCCACCAATTCGATAAAGTGGAAATGTTCAGCATTACAACGCCGGAGAAATCGGAAGCGGAGCATGAATTCCTCTTAGAACAGCAGCGCGCTATTATGGACCAGTTGCATCTGCCGTATCGCGTGGTCCAACTTGCAGCAGGAGACTTGGGCGGACCATCGGCAAAAACCTACGACATTGAAACATGGATTCCAAGCGAAGGAGCGTACCGCGAAACGCACTCTACGAGCAACACGACTGATTATCAATCTCGGCGGCTGAATATCAGATACAAAACCGCAGAAAACAAATCCCAGAAAGTCCATATGCTCAACGGCACTGCAGTTGCAGTGACCCGCATCCTCATTGCGCTTATTGAAAATCACCAGCAGAAAGACGGCTCCGTCGCCCTGCCCGAGTGCCTCCACCCATACCTTCCGTTTGAGTCGCTTGCATGAACCGTGCACGCTTCCGACTATTTCAGCGCAAGCTTCTTGAGTGGTCATCTGTCGGATTTCTCATTTTTCTTTTTGTCGCCCCTGTCTGCATTCTCGCTTGGCTTATTTTCTTTACAAAAACGTTCTCTGTTGTTTCCGTAACGACTGTTGATACCAACCAAAATACCGAATCGGATATTCGCGCCATTACCGATAAGCACCAAGGCAAGAATATTCTTTTTATTCAGACCGACCAGATAGAACAGCAAATTCTGCGCGAAGTGCCGCAGGTGCGCGACGTACATATTCTGCGCAAACTGCCAGGAACGCTGAAAATTATCGTGCAAGAGAAAGACCCCGCACTTCTCCTTATATCAAACGGATCATATTATTTTGTTGATGCCCAAGGCATTGCATATGCGAATGCATCGCTCGACTTGCTCCCGGGCGTCGTACTTCCCACGGTAAAGACTGCTGACGCCTCTGCACAAGTTATCATCGGCGCACGGGCGGTAGATGCATCGTTTGTAGACTTTATTGCCGAAGTCCAGGAAGACCTTCCCGATATTGTCCACGGACAAATCGGCGAGATACATATTCCGTCGCTTGCCGCACGGGAAGTCCATTTCTTTCTTGACCGCAACTGGAAAATCATGATGGATACCACGCGATCCGCAGCAAGCCAGCTTACGATTCTTTCCCAGCTTCTTGCCTCAAGCGTACCGGCAGAAGAGCAGCAAACGCTGCAATATATCGACCTTAGAATCCCGAACCGCGTGTATTATAAGTGAGAAACTGCGAACTTCCGCACGATGATATCGCCCTGATGTGCGAACACTTCCGGAAATACTTCTCGCGATACTTCTCTCCAATGCCTCGGCTGTGCAAACGGTGATTCGGAGAACCCCGTGGTATCCACTACCCACACCGTGCCTTTATATGTAGCAATCTCGCTATTTCCCACAACATCTTCGGCAACCATAATCGGACCGCCGCTAAAGTGCGAGAGCTCTCCGGAAGGAGAGTAGAAACGGGGAACTTGAGGCGCGCCGAATTCTTCTGTCGCATAATGCAAAATGGAGAAATAGACAAAAGGAGAGCTTACCAAAACCGGATCGGAATCCGCACGCTCGGAAAAGATGCGCTGCGCCGCTCCATGGGCGCCGGCCTTATTTGCAATATCCAGTTCGTTCCAGTAGCGAGCAAAGCTTGCGGCAAAGCCTAAGATAAAAACGGCAAAAACGATATTGCGAGCAAGCGGACGCTTCAAAGATGCTATCGCATGTGCAAGCAGTACAAATATAAAAATGCCGGAAAACCCGAAGAACCGATCGTTATACAAACTCCTCCCCATAAACGAAACCGCAACCGCGACAGCAAAAGGAACAACTGTAAGCATGACCGACAGCCATGCGGCATCAAGTTTTTTGTATCGCATCAGGATATACGTCCAGAGCGCAATGGTGCCGAGTATCGGCAGCAGCGATACAACCAGGATAAGTCCGCGATGGGGAGGAATGTGCAATGTAGGAACAAAAAAATGATAAAACGTATCAGGAACGGACGTTGCCGCAATCGGCGGCACCCAATATGCTTCTTGCACTTGGGATCGCTGGCGCAAAAACGTCGGAATCCACGGAGAAAAAAGCGCAAGAGAAAGACAGACGGCCAATATTGAACTCCAGAACACTCTCGACTGAACTATCTCGCCCACCCGCCACTTTGTGGCGTGTACGAGCACTCCTCCCACAAACAGCGCTTGTGCAATCACCGTGAAAAACCCAAAGTAATGCGTATAGATGAGCGCGGTTGCATACAGCGCATAGACGACAGACCACGCAAACGACTTCTCTCGCACGGCCTTCAGCAGGGCATGAGAAGACAGAAACGCAAATATCATGCCAAGCGGATACATGCGAGCCTCCCATGCATACGATATAACCCAAGGAGACAGCGCCAAAAGCATCGCCGCGTATACGCCCGCCCGCTTTGAATGAAATGCATATGAGGTATAGAAATACCCCGCCACAATGGAAATGCCGGCGCACGCTACGGAAAACATCCGAAGCGCAAGAAGCGACGTTCCGAATACATACGCCCAGCTTTTCAGGAGAATATAGTAGAGGGGAGGGTGCACATCGGCAGCATCCCGCGCAATCATTTCAGAAAACGAAAAGGAAACGAGCCTCCATGAAAAGGCTTCGTCAAACCAGAGGCTTCTTGTAGTGATATTGTACGACCGAATGGCAACGCCCAACAAGCAAATCGCTGCAATAATCCAGAATGTTCGAGTGCGTGACATACATTTTGCTTTAGTATATCATAAGAATCAGCAGAGGAATCAAACACAAACACCCATGCTTTATGACTCTTGACCCAAAAACAATCGCTCTTATCACTACGCGCCTCGACGATGCAGAGCGAAGCATTCAATTTGTCCGCCAGACACTGGAAGGATTATCCAATCCCGACTCCTCTCCAAAATCATCATCTTCCGCAGAGCTAGCCCCGCTTTCTGAAGGAGAGCGTACTATTGAGGGCGTATTCGACGGACAAAGCATGCAGGGAAATGACGGCGAAGAATATCCCGTTCCTCCCAATTACGCATCAAAATCAAAGCTGGTAGAAGGCGATATTCTCAAACTTACGATTGGAGCGGATGGAAGCCTCACGTACAAGCAGATCCATCCAATCGACCGCAAGCGCATTGTCGGAAAGCTCACCGTAGACGATGTGGGCAATTTTGGAGTACAAGTCGGAGATACAACATATAAAATTCTTCTCGCCAGCATTACGTTCTATAAAGCTCAAGAAGGAGACGAGGTTACCATCCTCATACCCGAACACGGAGAAGGGCAATGGGGCGCCGTCGAACACGTTATCCATCACTAATCCTATTTTTTATGCATATCCTTTCCTACACAGCAGATAAACTGCTGCAAGTTGTCCCTTTCCGATACCAGGCCGTTTCCAAGCAATTCCTTAAGTTCGGCATCACGGGAACGATCGGCGCCGTAGTGGATTTCGGAACATTCGCATTCTTAACGCGCGTCATCGACTGGAATACCACCTATACCGTCCTCGGCACGGAAATTATTGCGGCCAATAACGTAAGCGTGTTCCTTGCCATCTGCAGCAACTTTATCATCAACCGCACCTGGACATTCCACAACGTATCTGGCAACGCAGCGCGCCAAGGAGCAGGCTATCTTCTTCTCAATACGTTCACATGGGCATTAAACCAGATTCTCGTATCGCTCTTTTACCACTGGGCGCTTTTTATCACCCTGTTCGGCGATAATCGGGATTTCGTGGCTAAAGCGGTCGCAATCGTGCTCATATTGTTCGTGAATTTCTTCGGAAGCAAGCTCTTCGTTTTCCGGAATAAATAACAGAAGCGAGTGACAAGCCGATACCCTGGCACCCGGGGCTATCTTCCTATATCCTAATAGATACTCCATGCCCGCACTCTATCGCCAATACCGTCCAAGTACGTTTGCCGAAATCATCGGCCAGAGGCATATTACGTCCATTCTTGAGCAAGAAATCCTGAAGAATAAAATCGCTCACGCATATTTGTTCCAAGGCCCGCGCGGAACAGGCAAGACAACGACCGCCCGAGTATTTGCAAAACGGCTGAACTGCAGTCAATCGAAAACGGCAGAGCCATGCAATACTTGCAGCGCATGTACGGCATTTACACAAAAGCGCTCCTTGGATGTTCTGGAAATCGACGCGGCGTCTAATCGAGGCATTGAAGATATCCGCGCACTGCGAGAAACCGTTTCGCTCTCTCCGACGAACGGCTCCTACAAAATATATATTATCGATGAAGTGCACATGCTTTCCGGCCCTGCTTTTGCAGCGCTCTTAAAAACGCTTGAAGAGCCCCCGGTCCATGTTGTCTTTATTCTCGCCACCACAGAGCTCCATAAAGTTCCCGCAACTATCGCAAGCCGCTGCCAGCTGTTCCGATTCCGGCGCGCAACAGAAGAAGAAATGCACACTCGGCTTTCCCATCTTCTTGCACAAGAGAAGAGAACTGTCGCGCCTGAAGTCATCGCATTTATCGGAAGCCGGAGCGAAGGATGCTACCGCGATGCGGAGTCGCTTTTAGGGCAGATTCTTTCCCATTCCGATAAAGACGTATCGCTTGCTGACGTATCTGATCTGCTGGGCATTCCTTCTCCGCAGATTATAGAAAATTTTCTCTCTGCGCTCGTTGCATCAGACGGCAAACAAGCAATTACTATTGCAACAAAAGCATATAGCGATGGGTTCGACCCTGATCAATTCTTGCAAGAATCCGTGCGTGCGGCGCGCGACGGAGCGGTACGAAATATTACGAATAATAATCCGCCCACATTTGCAACAGGCCCACATGCCGTCGACCGCATTACCGTTATTATGCGCTCATTTTTAGTAGCGCTGCAGGATATCGCATACGTTCCGGATCCGATGATCGCGCTCGAGCTTGCAATTCTAACCGCAACAGTAACCCCTCTCCCCAGACGGGGAGAGGGCCAGTCCGCCAACACGGCGGACAGGGGTGAGGGGAAAAATCCGATAGTAATAAACAATCCTACGCAATTCACTCCTGCGCCGCAACGGGTAATACAGCAGCCGGCACCAACCCCGCAAATACAAGCTGCTCCCGAAGTAGCCGTCCCAGCGCAAACGGAAAGCGAAGAAACGTTATTAAAAAAAATCAAATCTTCCTGGGAAGATATTGTGCAAGTCGTCCGCAAAGAAAATCCCGTAGCTTCAACATTCCTGCGCGCCACGCATCCGTTTGCGATACAAGATAAGCGGCTCACGCTCCACATGCAATTCCCGCTCCACAAAACATTCTTTGAAAAGCCGGCAAATATGCTTATCGTCCAACAGGCGATCGCGAGCGTCACAAGTTCCGATATTCGCATTACCTGCCAATTACATTCTGAAAATGGGGCAGGGGGCGAACAAGATATCCTCAATACCGTAAAGGAAGTCTTTGGCGCCAAAGCATAGGGTACTTACCAAATTAACTTGACTTTTTATACCAATGTGCTATAATGACATCATTCAGTGCCGATGCACCTTAGATACCCAGAAAGAGCCAACACACCTTGTCTTCACAACTCACGCCGCAAGAGATCGGAAAAGCCTTTGATCAAGATGCTAAGAATCCCAAAAGAATCCGCACGCTTACGCAAAAGGAGATAGACGAACGAATCGCGCTCATGATCCAGTTACTGGAAGAAGCACGAGAGTAAACACTCAGACCGCACGGTATCCACCATGCGGTTTATTTTTTTGTTCCCGGGCAGGGATTCGAACCCCGATTCAGAGATCCAAAGTCTCTTGTCCTGCCTTTAGACGACCCGGGAATGTGACGTGAGTATACGAAAGAATGGGGAAATCGGCAACTAGGCGCTCCTCTTTTGACAACGCTTACGTTTCGCCGTACGGTACGAACAGGAAAACAGGCACCTTTTCAACTTACGAGAAAGGCGACACCATGACGCATAACCAGACGAGCTTTGATGCTCTTAAACATCAAATGATTACCGCAACGGATACGTTGTATCATAGCAATTTTGACGCAGCGCGCGATTACCTACGAATTATTGCCGGGGCTCCCACCATTGACTCCAAAGAAGCGCTCTTTCGGACTGCTATTTCCTTTCATGCCACGCAAGCACCCAAGGCTCACAAACGAAAGACAAGACAGACTCGTAGGCAAAAAATGGAGCAAGAACTGGCCGAGAAGCGTTTATTTGAAGTCGTGGAAGCATGGGGTACCGCTGCAATCATGACAAACGCGCCCCTTGCGGACACAGCGCGCGAACTTTGGAAATCAGTTTCGCTTCAAGGCAAGGATGCCGTTTTTGCGTTCGGAATTCTTCTGGGAAGCAACGTCGTTCCATACGTTCAGATTCCGATGGAAATATTGGAACACATAAAGCCGGAAGACGTATATGTGGGAGCCTCTTGCAATATCCGGGATGCAGTCGCGCTCTTTCTGAGAATCCAAGGAATAAGCCATCAACTATCTAACAGGCAGCTTGCCCTTGCCACCTCCAAAATCATCAAAACAATTAATGATGAAGTGGACCTCTGCGCTTTCATGGACTTTCTCTTTAAGAACACGAGCTATTTCAACGATTCTATCTCGTGCGAACCATAACCCCTTTTGCCACGCTTGTTTGACACAAGTGTGGCTTTTTATGTGCCAAAAGACATGATAGGATAAAAGAGCATCACCTTTTATATCCCATGAAACTCACCGAACGCAATAAGAAGATTGCCGTCATCGGAATTATTGTTTCCGCAATACTTATCGCCGTCGGCGCTCTTTTTATAACAGGCACCATCAATTTGGGCGATATTGCTACGCAGGTCGTTCCCGAAGAAGATGCCATCTGCGAAACGCAAAACGAAGTTTCTTTTCCCGATAAAGCGCCATGGGGCTTAACAGAACTCTATAAACGTCGCGCACGCGGAGAAGCGCAAGCACGCCCCACGGCCATCGATACGCGCAACAGCACCTATACCTGGACCGCAAAAAATGGCGTCCTCGATCTGGCTCAGCCGGAAATGACTATCTTTCATGATGCTCAATGCAAAAATCCGGAAGACTATTCCGTTGCAGCCGGCGGACGAGAGTACGTTCGTGTTACTAATGGAATCGGACAAAATGATCAGAAAAAAGGAAACTTTGGAACAAGCGTCTCCTACGGCACAGATCAGCGGACCTTTTCTTCAGACGGACAATGGCTCTCACTGACCACATCCGGCAGATGCGTTCCAGGTGCAAGCAGCTGCACAACTGCCACATCTACTCCACTGATCTATAAATCAGACGGATCGTATGGCCGATATATCCGTTACGAAGCAAGCGTAGTCCCTACTCCGGGATACAACTTTGGATGGGGAGGAATGAACGAGCCGCATCGCCTATATTGGACAACTGGGTTTAAATATCCTTCCAATCTTTTTGTTACCGATTTGCTTTCCGGCCTATCCTCTGTTGCCGCCTCTGATGTATTTCATAATTCCAGCCACGGCAGCGACAGAACGAAAGTCGTGCGCTCTCCCGTTACCGATAACGGACTCCTGCTCATCAGCGACGGCGCAGAAATTGGCGTTGGAGATACGCG
>CAZPRL010000010.1:0-11961 GCA_964589385.1 uncultured Candidatus Saccharibacteria bacterium
GAATCATAAAAGTAAATTCCCGGAACCGCGAAGCGGGATTTTGGCTGTTCCGGCTTCTCTTCAATGGAAAGCACCGTGCCATTGTCATCAAACTCCACGACGCCATATCGCTCCGGATCGGCAACATGGTACGCAAAAATCATTCCCCCTCCGTGCTCTTCAATATGCGCTTTTGCGCTTTGAAGAGTCTCATGAAAATTACTTCCGTAGAAAATATTATCTCCCAGAATAAGCGCGACATCTTCATCGCCGATAAACTCTTCGCCCAGTACGAACGCTTGCGCAAGGCCATTGGGGGTATCCTGCTGCATGTAAGAAAACTTCATGCCGATTTTTGATCCGTCTCCGAGGAGCGCTTCAAACACAGGCAGGTCTTTTGGAGTTGAGATAATAAGGACTTCCCGTATTCCGGCAAGCATGAGCGCCGATAGCGGATAGTAAATCATCGGCTTGTCATACACCGGCATAAGCTGCTTGCTCATTGCCAGGGTAAGAGGATATAGCCTCGTACCGGACCCTCCCGCTAAAATGATGCCTTTCATACCCGTAAGTATATCGCGTTCTCTTTATTCCCCCAAATGCGTATGCGGAGCCAAATACCGCTGAATATACTCGGTAACGGCCTTCTCCAGCGTATAGTTTTCACTGGCATCAAACCCTGCAATTTCAAGCTTTTTCGTATCTGCTTGAGTAAAATACTGGTACTGATTTTTGAGCATATCCGGCATGTCGATAAACTCTATCTTTTCTTCCAAATTTGCGGCGGCAAACATCGCCCGAGCCACATCCAGCCATGTGCGTGCAATTCCCGTGCCGATATTATACACGCCTCCAATATCCGCATGATCAACAAAGAAAAGTGTTGCGCGCACGGCGTCTTTCACGTACAAGAAATCTCGCTTCTGCTCTCCGTCCTTATATCCCTCTTCATACGACTTAAAAAGCGTCATGGGTTTTCCATCTGCAATTTCCGGATACTTTTTTGCAACCACGCTCCGCATATCTTCCTTGTGCCACTCGTTCGGTCCGAAGACGTTAAAGTATCGCAAGCCCGCAGCCTCGTTTAAATATCCCCCATCCCGCGCCCATATATCGACAAGGAGCTTTGATTTCCCATAGAGGTTCAGCGGCATAAGCTCATCGAATAGTTTATGCTCATCAGAATATCCCTTCTCGCCATTGCCATACGTTGCGGCGCTGGATGCATACACGCATCGCACGCCACGGGTCTGGCACCATCGAATAATATCTTTCGTATACTCCACATTATTATCAAGCAGATATTCCCAGTTGGTTTCTGTCGTAGCGCTGCATGCGCCCAAATGAATAATTGCGTCTATGCCTTCGCTATCAAAATCGCCGGCAAGCAGCTGCTCCCGAAATTCCGCAATCCCAATAAGCCTATCATGCCGCAAATGGCCGATATTGTGCTCCTTCTCTTCATGGTCGACATCATCGACAATAATTATGTCTTCTATCCCGCGATTATTAAGCTCCGCAACTGTCGCGCTCCCGATAAATCCCGCCCCGCCCGTTACAACGACTTTCATAGAAGCTTTATCTTCTCGATAATCTCCGTAGTAGATAAGTTGGGCCTGCGCCGCACTTGGTAGGGCTTGGCGCCGATCTCTTGCATGGCAGGATATTCAACCCATGATTCTACTTGACCGTACTCTTCGCCGTTTACATGAATATGCGGTCTGATTGCGGGCAGATAGCTCCCATGAGGTTCATCATCATATGCACCTTCCATAATGACCACATAGTCTACGCAAATAAGAGCTGCGAGAAGAGCCGCTCTCTGCTCTTGAGGGATAATCGGCCGGCTGACTCCCTTTTTTGCTTTAATTGATTCGTCCGTATTGATTCCGACCATGAGAATATCTCCCTGCTGCTTTGCCTCTTCTAGAAAATCCAAATGCCCGGCCTGTAAAAGGTCAAAAGAGCCATTCACCGTAACAATGATTTTGTCGGCATTGCGAAGAGAGTCCGCTTTTTCGCGGGCAACATCCAGCGTAAGAATCTTTTCGTATCGCCAGTGGTGGGGAAGTTCCATACAATCAATATACTACGCTAAAATATACTCTGCAGCGTCGAGAAGAGAATTAACGATGATGTCCGGCTGCTCGGTAAGCTCCTCCTCTTTCCAGTACCTGCTGCGGATAAGCGCTGTTTTCGTTCCTGCCTTTTTCCCAAACCCCAAGTCAGCCTCTTTATCTCCAACCGTCCAGCTCTTATGATAATTAATCTTCCCTACTTTTTCTTCAATCTGCATTGTCATGCCAATGCCGGGCTTTCGGCAATCGCAGTTGTTTTCGTCCCGCCCGTGCGGGCAAAATGCAATCGCATCGATATGAATGCCCTTTGCTGCAAGTTCAGTGTTCATAAATTCATGCAGAACATGCATGTCTCGCTCTTCATACAGCCCATGGGCAATGCCCGATTGGTTTGTAATAATGGCAAGCGCATATCCGGCTTTTTGAAAACGCAAAAGCGCTTCATGGGCGCCGGGAATCCATTCCCAGCTATCCTTGTTGTGCACATATCCGTGATCTACATTAAGCGTGCCGTCGCGATCCAAAAAAATAACTTTTCTACGCATGATGGTCGCTTATCGTATGCAAAATTTCAGCCGGCGTTGCGCCGACAGATCCGATTTTCCGGGCAACCGTGGCTCCGGCCGCATTGCCCAGTTCAGCAGCTTCCGTTGCCGTTGAGCCGGAAAGCATTGCCAAAAGAATTACGACCGCGGCAGTATCTCCGCATCCGGACGTATCAACCACTTCATCCTCGTGAACATACGAAGTGGCAACTAACTGTCCGTCCTTTCCTTTTTCATGCACATACATGCCATCCCCGCTAAGTGTTAGAAATACGCTCGTATCAAAAGAAGAGGAAATCATGCCCGCAAGCTCTTCGGGAGACTTCCCGCCATTCTCATGCATATTCAGCCCCAAATATTCGTGCGCCTCTTTTCGATTTGGAGACATATAGGTAGCGCCCGTAAAGTACGGCACGCGCGACGGCTTTGCATCTACCATAACGGGAACTTCATGAAGCTGTGCAGCATCCATAATCGCAGTGGCAACTCGCTCGGTAATGGTTCCCTTCGCATAATCAGAAACGATAATCCCGTCTACCCCCTTGCTCTTTTCCACAATTTCTTTGATAAGAGCTTCTTCCATATCCGCATCGGGCGCCAAATCCTCTTCATAATCTACGCGCAACAGCTGCTGGCTGCGAACGATAAATCGCTTTTTTACGATAGTGGGTACAGCACTGCTGCGGACAAGAACAGGAACATATCCTTCCGTCTTTGCGGTTGCCTCCAGAGTATCCGCCATAGCGTCATTGCCGGTAAGGCCGATACAGGAAACGCTTGACCCCAGCATTGCCGCATTTTTTGCCGTATTGCCCGCGCCTCCCGTTGCGTCCTGTTCTCTCTGGGCATGCAAAATGGGGACCGGCGCTTCCGGATTCAATCGTTCTACTTTTCCGAACACATAGTGATCCAGGAAAATATCGCCGATTACAAGAATCTTCTTTCCTGAAAAAGATCCGAGTATTTCCTGTGCTCGTTCGTGGGCTATGCTCATAGGGGGTTTCGTGGGGTTTCTTCGAATGATTCGCATAATAGATGAATTGCATGCAAATGCAACTCCTGCATGCGTTCTGTCACGGCTTTTCCATGAAACGTGGGAGAAGGGCACTCAATAGCTATATCCGCCACTTCTCGAAGTTTTCCGCTTGTTCCCGTAAGAGCAATGACCGTCATGCCGTTTGCGCGCGCGGCGTCTGCCGCTTTTAAAATATTCTCGGAGTTCCCCGAAGTTGAGAGGCCGATAAATACATCCCCCTGTGCTCCAAGCGCTTCTATCTGGCGGGAAAATATTTCCGAAAATCCAAAATCATTCGCAATACAGGTAATTGCATTGCTGTCAGAAGTAAGCGATACCATAGGATACGGCTTTCTGTCTGTTCGATACCGCCCAATTAGCTCTTCGGCAAAATGCTGCGCCTCCGAGGCGCTTCCGCCATTTCCCGCGACATATGCGCGGCATCCTTTTGAAAAAGCCTCATGGAGATGAGCAGCCGCTCGGGCGACCTGGACATGAAAATCATCAAGATTGCTTAAAAGATCGGCAAGTTCTTTCGTATGCTGGCGAAATAAATCTTCATGCATAGCTGTATATTACATGCTCTTTATATATTCCAACAGTGCCTCCTGCCAAGGCCGCATGGCGGGCCCTTTTGTATTTTGAAGAATACTATACATGGGTCGTTTTGCGGGGCGAGGAAATTCGACGGACGATACCGGTTTCACGTCAATAGCAAGATTCTTCGTGTATTCAAATATCTTTTGAGCAAACCCGAACCACGACGTACTCCCCTCATTCACTCCGTGATAAATGCCAAACGGATACGCACCCTCGATAAGCGTTTGGACATACTCTGCCAAGTCTCTTGTATATGTCGGGCACCCATACTGATCCTCAACGACCGTAAGCTGCTTATGATCTTTCGCAAGAGATAGCATCGTATCAACAAAATTGCGCCCATATGGGCCGTACAGCCATGCAGTTCTCACAAGATAAAAATTACAGCGAGACTCTTTCAGCGCGCGCTCTCCTGCCAGTTTCGACTGGCCATACACATTCACTGCCGGCCCCGGAGAGTCCGCTTCCGTGTATCCGCCCTTTTCCGTCCCGGGAAACACATAGTCCGTACTAAAATGCACGAGCGTCCCGGCAAGCTCGCGCGCAACGAGCGCGAGGTTTTGCACTCCCGTCTCGTTCACCAAAAAAGCGTCTTCCGAATTCTCCTCGGCAGCATCAACATTTGTATATGCGGCAGCATTGATAATAGTCGTCGCTTTGGCGTCGCGAAGCACTTCGCGAACGCTCTGTTCGTTTGTAATATCGATTTCTTCCTTATCTAAAAGCAGGGGATTATGCTCCGCGAATACTTCCCCCAGCATGCTGCCCAGCATGCCTTTGGCGCCGACGATAACAAAGCTCATACATTATGCATAGTAGCAAGTGGCGGATATCCCGCATCCCGCTCTACGAGAATCGGATCCTGAATCGGCCAGATTATTCCCACTTGCGGATCGTTCCAAATAATTCCCCGCTCATGTTCAGGAGAATATTCTTTTGAACAGTTATAGACCATTTCAGTATCATCTTCGAGCACACAGAACCCATGCGCGAATCCTTCCGGAATATACAACATGTTTTTTTCTTTTGCCGATAATGTTACTGCAACCCATTTTCCAAATGTTGGAGAATCTTTGCGGATATCTACCGCAACATCGAACACGCTGCCGGATATAACGCGGACCAGTTTCGCTTGAGCTACGGGGGCAGTCTGGTAATGCATGCCACGAAGCACGCCTTTTTGGCTTTTCGAATAATTCGTCTGTACAAAGGCATCAGTAATTCCCGCCGCCTCAAATTCTGATTTTTTATATACTTCTACAAACTCTCCTCGAGCATCGGGAAAGACTCTTGGCTGGACTACGATAACTTCCGGAATTTCTGTCTTGGTGAATATAAATGGCATAGATGTTATTCTTTTTCTTTCTGTTGCTCACCAAGAAAATCGTCAAGCCACTGCCGAGCCTCTTCGAGAGATAAAATCTCGTCCTTTTTTTCTTCGGATTGTGCGTTGTCGTCAGTCATAACCTTTTTATTATCATACTAATAAACTTACTTTCTTGAAACTGCTCCCCTTACCGCTTTAACATACTGATATACGCTTCCGGGGGCAGTTCTATGGAACCGGTTTTCGAAAGCTTTTTCTTTCCTTTTTTCTGCTTATCAAGCAGTTTGCGTTTTCGGGTAACGTCTCCCCCATACAGTTTTGCCGTCACATCTTTGCGTAGCGCAGACACCGTCTCTCGCGCCACCACTTTTCCGCCCACGGCAGCCTGAATTGGGACTGCGAACAATTGCTTGGGAATCACGTCTTTTAATTTTTCCACTACTCGTCGTCCGATTGCCTCCGCTTTATGCCTCGGAATAATTAAAGAAAGCGCCTCGGCCGCTTCGTGGTTGATAAGAATGCCAAGCTTTACCACATCGGCCTCCCGCCAGCCAATAATCTCATAGCTAAGCGACCCATATCCCGATGTTACGGATTTGAGCTGATCATATAAATCCACAACCAGCTCCCGAAGCGGCAATTCATAGTGGAGCGCCATGCGGTCCGAACCAAGCATCTCTTGAGACTGCAATATGCCTTCATGCTGTTGCAGCACTTCAAATGCCGCACCGATATACTTAGCCGGAAGCAGAATATCCGCCTTGCACCACTGCTCTTCCATGCTTGCGATATGGCTCGGATCCGGAAACGCATCGGGCGTATGGATGTCGCGCTGTTCTCCATTTGTCATCGTAACGTGATACAGGACGCTCGGAGTAGTTACAACCATTCCCAAATCAAACTCTCTTCGTAATCGCTCTTGAATTATTTCCAGATGCAGCATTCCCAAAAACCCGCATCGAAATCCCTGGCCGAGCGCATGGCTCCGCTCCATATGGATAGACAAGCTGGCATCATTGAGCTGCAGGCGTCCCATGGCTTCCCGAAGCACGGGGAAATCGCTCCCGTCTACGGGATATAAGCCCGCAAATACTTTCGGCTGGGGAATTGCATATCCCGGAAGCGCTTCTACGGATTGTTTTTGGGAAGTTTTCGTAATTGTGTCTCCTACGCGCGCTTGGCGAATATCTTTCAGCCCCGTTGCGATATATCCGATCTCTCCGGCAGCAATTGTGCTTTTCGGTAAAAATTGCGGTTTGAATACCCCGACTTCAACTACTCTATCCGCAACATCTGTTCCTAAAAAAGTAATAGAATCTCCTTGCGTAACTTCTCCTTCCATCACGCGCACATATGCAACCACGCCTTTATAGTCGTCATATATTGAATCAAAAATCAAAGCACGAAGCGCGCTTGCCCCGTGGTCCGGCGCCCCTGCGCCGGATTTTACGGGGGAGGGCAGCCGAGCAATCACGGCATCCAAAAGCTCGGAAACTCCTTGCCCTGTTTTTGCGGATATGTGTAGAATATCCTCTTTCTTGCATCCGAGAAGGTTGATAATTTCCTGCGAAACTCCTTCTACATCGGCAGCGGGAAGATCGATTTTATTAATAACAGGAATAATTTCCAGGTTCTGTTCAATGGCAAAGTAGAGATTTGATACCGTCTGCGCCTGCACGCCCTGCGTAGCATCTACGAGCAAGATAGCTCCTTCAACAGCTTTCAAGCTGCGGGAAACTTCGTACTGAAAGTCCACATGGCCCGGCGTATCAATCAAGTTCAGTACATATCCGTTATACTCCATTCGCACCGGCTGCAGCTTAATAGTAATGCCTTTTTCCCGCTCCAGCTCCATGGAGTCGAGCAGCTGCGCCTGCATATCTCTCATTTCCACCGTATGCGTCAATTCAAGCATGCGGTCTGCCAGCGTGCTCTTTCCATGATCAATGTGGGCGATAATGCAAAAGTTGCGTATTTCCATATAATTACGTGAAAATAGCACACTTTCGTATTTTTTTCAAATCACTCCATCATTCCGGAGAATCGCGGGGTATCTGCCCCTGCCGTGAGCTTCATGCTTCGCGGAATGTACTTTTTAATAATCTCAAGCTCTTCGCTTTTAAATGCCATGCACACAAGAATATACGTCACAATACCGCCAGAAAATGAGCCGATCAGCTGCGCCGCAATGCCCCAGAATCTTTGCATATCCACTACTGCGGCGATCGGAGTTTTGAGAAACTGTGCAACGGCTGCTGCAATCAGAGTTGCAAACACAATCTTGAGCGTACTTATAAAAACTTTTCGATCATCAAATCCATTGAGCGTGTAGTGTAGCACGCTCAAAAGAATAACAAGTTGCACGACCGCAGCCAGCGAAAATGCAATTGCAAGACCCTGAACTCCATACATGCGAGAAAGCGGGAAGGCAAGCGCGGTATTAACCGCAACACTGGCAAGGGAAATAATAACGGGTGTCTTGGTATTTTGCTTCGCATAAAACGCGCGCGTGAGAAGAGGAATGGTCGCTTGTGCGAAAATACTCATTACCAAAAATCCGAATGTCTCATACGTAATGCCCGTGTTGTCCCAGGTAAACGCTCCGTCCCCGAACAGCACGCGAATGATCTGTGCGCGAAGCAGATAAAAGAGCGCGGAAATCGGAACAACCAGAAACATGATGTATCGAAACGACTTGGTAATCGTATTCCGGAATTCCTCCTTCTGCCTGCGAGCATTTTGCTCGGCAAGCGTTGGAAATGCCGCTTGCGCAAATGCAATCCCGAATATTCCAATCGGAATGTATTGCGCATTATTCGCCAAATGGAATGCCGCGATGCTGCCGGAAAGAAGTGATGACCCGAGAATGGTAACAATAAAAAGATTCATCTGCTGAGCGGCAAGCCCGAATACTCGCGGGAGCATCATGCGCCAGATATTCCGTACATCATCGCGCGATGAGAACAGCACCGGCATCCACCTAAAGCCCACACGAATCGCGCTCGGAAGCTGAATAGCAAAATGCATCGCGGCACCGAACACAACGCCCCATGCAAGCCCTGCAGGCCCCATATACGGAACAAGATATACCGCACCCGCGATAATTCCCACATTGTAGACAATCGGAGCAAGCGCATATGCAACAAATCGCTTATGAGAATTTAAAATTCCCGAAAGCACAAAGCTTGCCGAGAGCAGAAGCGGCTGCAATGCCATAATTCGGGAAAGCTCAATGGTAAGGGACAGCTTATCTCCCGAAAATCCCGGCGTAATCAGCGGTACGATCCATGGCGCAAATATTGCATACAGCAATCCAAGCACTCCGATTCCAAGCGCCATGCTGTTAAAGATGGAAAGCGCAAACCGATATGCGGAGTCTTTACCCTGCTTGCTTGAAATAAGCTTTTCGGTAAACATCGGAATAAATGCAGCGGAAAGCGCTCCCACTACGACAAGATTGAAGATGAAATCCGGAATACGAAACGCAGCCACAAACGCATCAAAAATATCCCCCGCCCCGAAGAGCGTGGTAAATGTCCTGTCCCGCAAAAGCCCGATAATTCTGCTTACAAGCGAAGAAGCGCCCAGAATGAGCGCTGCGGATACAATCGATCCATTGCCGTTTGGAGAAGCGTTTTTCATGGGCTATCGTTTATGAAACACAATGCCAGGCACGATATCGGAAGTCAATTCTCCTCGATACACGAATTGAGAATCAGACTCCTGCGTAACTCCCGATTTTGGAAAAGACTCCGCAATCGTCAGCGAAGAAGGCAGCTCGAGGGCAGCGCGAATGGTTGTCCGCTTTTGCCCCGGCTGCTTCGCAATACTCAATGCATACGAAGATACGGTATCGAAAAATCCCGGCATCGAAACAGCGTTCGGAATCCTGTAATGATACAGCGTCACCGTCGTCTGCCCCGGCTTTGTAATCACCCAATTTGCAAAGAACGAATACCCGGATTCTTCTCCCGCTACCGTACCGTTCGGCAATCGATACTGTCCCTGCTGCCACGATGCAACATCCAAATCCGCCTCGAGCTGAAGCTCTCCATCCGGAAGAAGCGGGCGCGGAACTTCCGATTCCGGAGTAAACCCTTTTGCCTCGAGCAGTTCGGCTCCTTTCGGAACAAGCGTCCGCTGATACACAATATTATCCTTAAATGCAGGATCCTCTCCTGGAGGATACGGATATGCGATTTTTTCTTCAGGACCATGATGCGTGCGGCGAACAGTCAGCACGACATCTGCTTCGCCGGAATCCAAAATCGTGGTGCGGTAATCGATTTCCTGCTCAATAAACTGATCGCTCTTATGTCCGCCGATATTCGCATTATTTACCATGAGAAACCCTTGCGCATCTTGTGGAAGCGCTCCTGCCCATCCCAATTCAACGGCCTGGCCTTGCGCTTCATCATTTTGAAAATAGAGCAGCATGTCTTTTTCCGAAAGCGACTTGGTAAGCGCCTGAAGCGTCGCCAACTTTCCCTGCGCTCCCGACGCAGTTGAGTCTCCCGTTGAATCAGAGAATAGGCGGGTTAAAAGCAAAGGCGTTAAATCGGATAAAAATTGCTTGGGCTTATTTTCCTCACGATCATAATCATACGTAACTTCTCCTTGCGCTACCTGTACAAACGTATCAGCCGTTACCTCTACGTCGTACCCGGGTACCGCAATCGGCCCGGTAGCACGAAGAAGATTTTGAATTACTTTCGGCGTCATCATAATCACTCCATCCACTGTCGGACCGCCCTCTTTTTCAAACAGCTCTGCAGCTTTCCGCGCACTCGTGCGATAGTCCACAAACCAGTTTGAATCCCGCAGATACCACCTATTTACAATCGGAAGCAATGGATTGGGAGGAGCAAGGAATTTTTTCAGCTGGCCATCGCCATCATACACGCTTCGCACATCTATATTTTCCACTCTTCCCCGCTCCACGTTAATAAGTCCGATTGTTCCGATAAATCCTCCTACAGGGCGAAGCTCGTCATTGTTCGCAAAAAGCACGAGGTATTGGCGATCTCGATCAGCTCCCAGAAGCGTCAAGATTGTTCCGCTCTCCGATGTTAAGTGGTGCAGAGTATTTTGTATTCTCGGAATCGACTCCTTGAGCTTGATAATTTCCGAAGCAACATCGTCCGGCATAAAAGCGGTTGAAATACCGTCAAGTTTCTCGCTCGCCTGATCGATTGCATCCTGCGCATGAGCAAGTTTTGGCCGGGAAGATATAATCGCATCGGTTAAGGAAGTTGTCAGCCCTGCGGCAAGAAACGGCTCGACGGCCTGCGACATATACACTCCCGCATCGGCAAGGAGCGTGCCCACGTCAAGCACATCTTGGCTGGATTTCACGGTACCGGTAACATCAAGCAGCCGAAGCACATTCTTTGACGTAGAAAGAGCTCCGTCCAGATCGGCCCGAGCGGAGGCAAGTTCTTCGGAAGCTGCCGCAAACTGCTGCTGGCTTTGCATCGTATCGGTGTTCGCAAGCGCCGACTGCGCTCGGGTAACATGCTCAAATGCCCGAGCGGCCTTTGATTCGATAAGCGCGAGAACGGCAGTGCCTCGCCCTACGCCCTGGAGATTCCAAAGCAGGAATATCGCGACTAAGCACGATAAAGCAAGAAACGATACGCCCACAAACGCATGACGAGAAAATACCATCGTGCTTTTTGGCTGAATAATCGCAGCATCATGAACCTCCTCAAACATTGGAAGCTCCTCTTGAGTGATTGGCGGCTCAAATTCTTTTTCCGAGAAATGATACGCAACATCGCGCTCGCTATAAAATGCCGGAGCCAATTTAGGCGTACGCTTTGGCGCTGGAACGCGCACAGAACGAACCCGCCCTACTTTCGGGCGTTTTCCTTTTTCGAATTTTTTGTTTTTTCTCCGCAGAAGCTTCGATGCAGTTCCGCGATACGGGGGAGGCATGAGCGAAATATTTGCGAATGCGCCATTTGCAACATCTCCGGTATGATGCTGGGCATGGTGAAAGAACCGATGAGAAGGCAAAACGATTGCATGATCTCCTGCCGTTTCTTTTTGAGCCATCTTCCAGACTTTTGGCGTGGTGATATTCTTTTTCGTAAATTGCGGACGCGCAGATTTTAGCTTCCCTGCTGGAGCGGCAGACCGCTTCTTTCGTTTTTTTGCGACAGGCTTTCGCAGACGCGCAGGAAGCTTCCAGTCAATGCGAACTGTAGGATCTTTTTTGGAAGATATGTCATCCATACTTCCTTGTAGTATATCCTATTTACCGAGCATCCTTATACACCTGTACGTGCTCTGCGGCCGCCTTTTCCCATCGATATGCCCGCACTTGGCCCTTTCCGCGCCTGATAAGCTCCTGAGCATGCGCAATATCCTGTATAACATGCAAGATTCCTCGCGCAATATCTTCCGCATGCTCCG
>CAZPRL010000011.1:0-11639 GCA_964589385.1 uncultured Candidatus Saccharibacteria bacterium
AGCTTCGTCGTTATTATCTTGCTCGTTTCGCTTCTCGCTATTTCGCAAAGAGTTCTTTACGATTTGAGCCGCACGCTTGGAGGTCCGAACTATGATTATACAAACGATCTGCGGACTATTATGGCTCATGCTTTATTCATTGTTCCCGTATTCGTCGCTTTTATTCTTACGAATATATTGGTTGGCCAACGCAAACAAAAGTACATCGTTATATTAATGCCGTATTTTGCCACAACTATCGTGCTTGCCATTCAGCTTATCGGCGAGATTTCCATCTATTTCTCAAATCATCATACGACATTCGAGCTCTATATTGTTTTAATCTGTCTTGCATTTATTGCGTCATATGCAATCTGGTATGTGCAGAGGCTCTATAACGACAAACTCCAGGAAATGAAGAGGATGGCTTCTCATATAACGCAATCGGAAGAAACGGCGAAGTAAATTCGGAGATAAAAAAGTCCCGAGAGCTGCACGTGTGCAATTCTCGGGAATATCAAAGCGCTAATTCATGCTGGGAGGAGGGATTTTCCAATAGTCGTTTGGGGCTTCTGAATTTTTCAACTCTTGAAAGGCATCCCACCCCATACCGATGACGATTGTTGGTTTATCGAGATAGTTCTCTTGTATTTTGCGCTTCATTACGACAGGGATTCGAGTAGATGCCAGCGTATTAGCAGAGATGGTTTCTGAGCTCATAAACCCTATGATGTGCGGATCTTGGTGATGGGGTGTTGTGTCCTTTTCCTCTATGAGTCTAATAACCTTCTGGAGAATGCTGATATCATATCTTTCTAATTTTTGAGCAATCTCTTGAAGATAGGTGAGAACATCCTTACCTAGCAATTTGGTTGCGGCTGCTATACACGTATAGCTTGTTTCGTTTATCGAGAATTGAAGTTGAAAACACCGGTAGCGTCGTTTCGGCTGTGGCTTTTGAGTATCCATTGGTACGCGGTTCCTTTGTCTATGGGTATGTTTGCGGTATTCGTTTGTTAAAGACCAACTTATAATTATATACCATTTATACCATACTTGTCAACTCTTTCTCAAACCTGTGGATAAATGGCCTTGTGCACACTACCCCCTCCATTTTGTATGGTACACTTTGCAACATGAAGCGAATGTCTTGGTTGAGCGGATTTGTAGCAGTTGCGCTTTTTGCCCCTTTACTTCCAGTGCATGCACAGACGACTTTGAGCGCAACGTGCGGGACGGTCACCATCCCTTCGGTTGTATATACAGGACAGAAAATTGATGTTCGAGTGCGCGTGTACAATACGAGCTCTATTGATCTGAAGTCGGATGCAGGATTTGTTTTAGGCTCCCAAGAGCCGCAGGATAATTCGAATTGGGGAGTAACTAGAGTGCCGATTCCAAACGGCATTGCTCGGCGATTCCAGACAACTTCCTTCTTGTTTTCCGTAACTGCGCCAAGCGTGTCCGGCCAATATGCGTTTGCATGGCAGATGCTGCAAGAGGGTAATAAATGGTTTGGAGATGTGTGCAAACTGGCAACTCCTGTAACAGTTCAAAAGGCGGAGAACAATGCGAAGGTATATTCTATTGCCGGAATTCCGACGAGAGTTACAATCGGGGATGAATTTACCGCAGTTATTAAAATGCAAAACAGGGGACAGAGCACATGGCAGCCCGGGGCGTATAAGCTAGGGTCGACCGGCCCTGCGGAATCTGATCGGGATAATACTATTTGGGGAATTTCTCGAGTAGAACTGACAGAGACTGTTTTACCCAATGGAATTGCAACATTTGAAGTGCATGCAACGGCTCCTCGTGATCCCGGAACATATCCATTCCAGTGGCAGATGCTGCAAGAGGGTGCAGAGTGGTTCGGCAGCATTGCGTCCAGTCCGTTTCGAGTACGTCCGCTGCCTGCAGGAGCAACTCCGTTGCCGGTGCCAGAAGAATTTACTTGTATTGTCACGAAACCAGTTATTGCTGTCGGCGAACCGGTAACTATTCTTACGGGACCAAAGGATGGATATTATTCCGCTAAATGGTATGCCGCTTTTGGTAATCCGACAACGACGACAGGCAGATATTTTACGACTAGGTTTAATCAACCCGGCGATCAATCCATTACTGCGACCTCAATAGATTTTCCGGGGGGAGAGCAAACTGCTACTTGTACGGTGAAGGTGGTTGCAACGAGTCCAAGTCCAAATCCATATGATCCATATAATCCGTATGATCCTTCAAGCCCATTCACTGCGCAGCTTACAAGCCCTATATCTGGTGCGCAGGTATCGCAGGGGCAGAGCTTACCGGTTTCGGTTTCCGGAGAAGGAGTGCCTGCGTGCGGAACGTGGAAAATAGTAACGCCAAGCGGACAGACAGTTATTCTCGTTGCAAGCAATTTTGCCTCCGGACAATTGCCGGGAAATCTTCCTTCATGCCACAGCGGTCCTTACTAATGTAACCTTATATGTCACTTTCTACTTCCAACCTTACGCGAAATCAGATTATCCTTGCATCTGTCGGCCTGGTGCTTGTGGTCGCGCTTGTAGTGATTCTGGGCAATGTGTATGGGCGGTTTCTCAAGACTCAAGTAAACGCTCCTGCGCAGCAATACACTGTTGCCGGAGACTTGAATACGCAAGCGCTGGGAGTCGGGCAGTATTCGCTGGTATTCGAGGGTCGTGACGGGAGCGGGTCTCAAGCGAGTGCGTCGACTGCATTTGAAGTTGTTTCTCCATACTAATACGCGGATTTTTTTCGGCGCTGTTTGTGTAAGCATGCTGTTGCATGCGCTTTTTGCATACCATCAGCCGTTTACGAACGATGAGGGGGCATACTTGTATGATGCGCGAACGATATTGCGGGGGAGCCTTCCGGGCGGAGATGCGCTCGTGAAAACTCCAGTTGTTATTTTTCTTTTTGCCGCAGGAGAATTTATGAGTTCTCAATCTCTTTTTGCCGCACGAATGGCAAGTGTGCTTGCGAGTGTTGCCTCCGCCTGGCCGTTGTTTCTTTTTATGAACCGCATCGCAGGAAGAAAAGCGGCACAATACGCGGCTCTTATCTGGCTGCTCGGATCGGGTCCTATTATTTTTCAGAGTATGGGGCATACGCAGGCGATTGCAAATTTCTTTAGCATCTCTGCGCTTGCGAGTGTTGTGTCGCGCCGGATGGTACTTGCGGGAGTGTTTTTTGCGCTTGCGTATGCAAGCCGGAAGATATCAATCACGCTTCTTGCTCCTATTATGATGATATTCTTGCTGGATACAGAGCATATGCGCGTGGCTCTTCTCCGGCCGTTTTTACTGGCTGCATCGTTCCTGCTTGGCATATATGCATTGGGCGGGTACGTGCTGTACGGCATACCTGGCGTATTGCAGGCGCTTGGAGCTGGGTATGGCAATATTCTTGCGCAGCATGCCGGAGGCGGCTTTGATGTTCCCGCATGGGGAGGCGGAATGGATCGGTTTTCCGCGGTACTTATGCGTGCCGGGTTGCCGTATGTTCTTCTTATTGCGATAGCCTCTGTTCTGATCTGTTGGATATTTTTTTCTCGGAAAGAAATGCGGAATGTATGGATTGCGATTCCCGTAAGCTATGGTGCGCTGCTCGGAATATTATATGCACTGTGGCCGGTGCTTTTGCCGGAATATATTGCCGATTTTCTTCTTCCTCTTACCATGATCGGCGCCTTTGTGTTCTCGTATGACTTTTCTTGGAAGCAGTTGAAATATGGGATTGTTATCTGTGTGGCAATTGCTTCGGCGTACAGTCTGGTAAGCGTCTACAGAAATCCTTGGACAGGAATGTTCTCTCGCGCTGCTATTTTTTCCGCCAGTTCTTTTTTGCAAGAGCGAGCGCCGGCCCAAGATGAAATCTTCACCGCAGCAGTGATTATTCCCTATGTTTCGGGGCACACAGTTCCGTATAACGTTTCTCATCCGCAGTGGTATCGGTACGGGTTCATCTCGCAGGCTCATAAAGAAGCGTTCTTGCCTCAGCAAGAAGAAGTTCTGCATACTTCGGCTTCATGGGCTCTTCGAGAGCAGCTTACCGAGTATGCATATCCTAAGGCTATGTATGAGAATTTTTCTCTTGTGGAAACCGTTGAGAACAACACAACGTACCGCAATAACCCCTTGATGATATATGCCAGATAATGGTGTATGCTTTTTCTATGCCAAATGAGTTTCATGATGCAGTCAAGTCTATTGTTGTGCTCGGAGTTATTGCTGTCGCTATCATGATCGGGCTTATGGTCCTCTCCGCATTATGAACAGCCTGTCACGTCCGTCTGCGGAAAGTCTGCAGCTGCCGATTGTTCCCTATGAGGTGGGCGGGTATACATTCGGGGAAAGAGTGCGAAGCCGCAAGATTTTGATTGCCAGACACTTGGGTGATGACATTTTATCGCCTGCAGGGACAAGCGTGGTATGCATCGGTAGGGGTGTTGTGGTGTGGTCCCAGATGCGTCCTGGTACGGCAGAGAAGCATAATTGGGGCGGAGTCGTTATTGTGGAGCATGTCAATTCCACGACCGGCATGCTCTTTTATTCCGTGTATGGGCATATTGCCGGCATTACGGTCCGCGTAGGAGACATTGTAGAAAAAGGGAAGCTGCTCGGAACAGTTGCGGCAGGCAATACGCCGGAAAACGGCTATTGGAAGCTGGCGCATTTGCATTTCGGAGTCTATACGGGCCCTTGGATGAAAAAGGTGCTACCCGGGTATGCGCGGCCATTTGAAGGCAGGACGAAGTTCCGCTGGTGGCAGGATCCTTTGCCATTTATCGAACAATACGAAAAACACTCTTGAATCACGCGGGATAATTCGTGATTCTTAATACTATGAGTACAGAAACCGAGCAAATAAAGGAGCGGATCGATATTTCTGACGTTGTCGGGGAATACGTCAAGCTCAAACGAGCCGGACAAAGCCTGAAGGGGCTTTGCCCGTTTCATTCGGAAAAAACTCCTTCGTTCATTGTTACGCCAAGCCGGGGAAGCTGGCATTGTTTCGGATGCAATGAGGGCGGAGACGTGTTTACGTTTGTTCAGAAAGTAGAAGGCATCGAGTTTCCTGCTGCGCTGAAGATGCTGGCACAGCGGGCTGGGATTACGCTTCCCGAACGCAAGGGCAAGATGCAGGCAGACAGCCGGAGGCAGCGGCTTTTTGATTTGCTGGAAGCGGCGTCGCGTTTCTACCAGGAGATTCTCATGAACTTGAAAGCGGGAACTCGCGCGAAAGAGTATCTTTTGGATCGAGGAGTTTTTGAGAATACCATGAAAGAATTCGGCATCGGATATGCTCCCCACTCATGGGATGCGCTTCATACCTGGCTTGTGAAGAAGGGGTACTCAAGCGATGAGATTGTGGCATCGGGACTTTCCGGCAGAAAAGACCAGGGCGGAACATTCGACCGATTTCGCGGACGCATCATGTTTCCCGTTCGGGATGTTCAGGGAAGGGTCGTGGCATTCGGCGGAAGGATTGTGCCGTGGCATGAGACGGGCAATGAAGGAAAGTATGTAAACTCTCCGGAAACGGCGCTGTATGAAAAGCGGCGGGTGGTATACAACTTATCGCGCGCAAAGAAATCCTTGCGGGCGGCAAAACATTGCATTGTGGTGGAAGGATATATGGATGTTGTTATGATGGTGCAGGCGGGAGTCGAGAATGTGGTGGCGACATCCGGTACGGCGTTTACATCCGACCATGTGGAAACGCTCAAGCGATTTACCGACACGCTCCATTTTGCATTTGATGGAGATGCTGCGGGATGGAAGGCGACGATTGCGGCGACGCAGTCTGCACTTGCAAGCGGCGTGCAGGTAGAGACGATTCTTTTGCCGGACGGGGTTGATCCTGCGGATCTTGCGAAAGAGTCTTCCGAGAAATTGCAGGAAGTATTGAGAGGCACCAAGCCGCTTGTGGACGTACTTATTGAAAAAATCGGAATCGGATCGTCCGATCAAAAAGAGCAAGCGCTTGCTGCGCTTGTGCCGCTGCTTCGCACGGTGCCCAATCCGATTGTGCAAGGCGTGATGGTAGGGCAGGTGGCGCGAAATTTAAAAGTGCCGGAGAGCAAGATAATTTCCCTTATTGAGCAGCAGCCGAAAGCCACGAGCTTCATTCGACCGCAGGATATTTCTCGAATAGACGAGCCTCTTGTGGAAGATAGAAGTTCATTTGAGCAGGTAGCGCTGGGGATGCTGCTGGCCTATCCGGAACTTCAAGATGCCACCCTGCCCCAATTGAGGGAAGAGCTTTTCCTTGACGATATGTCTGTCGCGGTATATAACGAGATACAGCGAACACACGGATCCAAGCAAGCTCCCCAGGAGCAATATGCGTCCCTTTGCATCGCACTTACGGCAAGGGCGCAAGAACGCATGGCAACATCCGCGTTTTCTCCGTCAGAAGAGATGCATGTACTTGTCCATCTCTTGGAAAAGCAGTTTTTACTTCGCACGCTCAAGGAGTTGCAGATGCAGCCAAAGGAATTCCAGGCAGCGCTTCAAAGGCTTGCCGAAATAGATATATAGCATGGTATTATAAAATACATAAAATATTCGCGTTTCATGCCCCAAAAGAAAAAGAAGAAACCAAATACCCGTCCTCGGCAGAAAGCTGCAAAAAAGTCTTCTGCAAAGAAAGCGCCAGTGAAGCGAAAGGCGGCAAAGAAAAGTCCGGCAAGGCGCACAAAGCGCAGGACGGAAGATTCTCCGGAAAGCATCGAGGTTGTTATAACATCGGAGCTCGTTGTTTTCTTGCTGCAAAAAGGCGTACAGACAGGGTTTGTAACTGAAGAAGAAATCTTGCATGCCATTCCCGAAGTGGAGGATCATGTCGGTGCACTGGAGATGCTTTTTGATGAATTGGAAACGCGAGGCATTCGGATTGAAGAGCCGCAAGACAGCCTAATTGCATATGACCTGCCCGATTCTCTTCCTACCGCGAAAGAGAAGCGGAAGGAAAAAGACCCCTCGCAAGCAATGGATCCCGTTATCGATATCAGCAATATTTCCGATGACTCCGTGCAGATGTATCTGCGGGAAATCGGAAAAGCAGCATTGCTCACCGCCGATGAAGAGGTGGAGCTTGCAAAGCGCATCGAGCAGGGAGACCAGGAGGCGCGCAAGCGCTTGGCAGAAGCAAATCTGCGGCTTGTTGTTTCTATTGCGAAAAAGTATACGGGTCGTAAAAATCTATCGTTATTAGATCTGATTCAAGAAGGCAATTTAGGGCTTTTCCGTGCAGTGGAAAAATTCGATTATCGCAAGGGGTACAAGTTTTCAACGTATGGTACATGGTGGATCCGCCAGGCAATTACGCGCGCGCTTGCAGACCAGTCGCGAACAATCCGCATCCCGGTCCATATGGTAGAGACTATCAACAAATTTACGCAAATCCAGCGCCGGCTGCTGCAAGACCTCGGCCGCGATCCGCTTCCGGAAGAAATTGCCGCAGAAATGGAACTTCCCGTTGAAAAGGTTCGCCATATTATGAAAATTTCCCAGGAAACCGTTTCTATTGATGCATCGGTAGGCGACGATGAGGAAGATTCTACCCTCAAAGATTTTATTGAAGATGAAGTTACGATTACGCCGCAGCAGGCTGCGGGACGCGAGCTTTTGGAGGGACACGTGGCGGAGATTCTCAGTGACTTAACTCCAAGGGAGCAAAAGATTTTGGAAATGCGATTTGGGTTGGCTGATGGAGTAACGCATACGCTGGAAGAGGTTGGAAAAGAGTTTGATGTTACGCGAGAGCGAATCCGACAAATTGAAGCTAAGGCGCTGGAAAAAATCCGAGACCATCACAAGGTAAAGAAGCTAAGAGACTACTAGGTTAGCTGAGGCTAGAAAGCAACGACTGAGCGGACATTTCCGGAGGCTTGGGCAGGCCGAGAATTTCAAGCGCGGTGGGCGCAACATCTGCCAAGAATCCAATTGGCGTTGCAAGGATTTGCTGCATGACCGCTTCGTCTTTTGGCGGGTCTTGCTTATTATTCGGGCCTATGTAGATAACAGGTACGGGATTATTCGTATGATCCGTTGTTTTTTCATGCGTTAAGTGATTGATGACAATTTCCGCATTTCCGTGGTCGCAGGTAATTAAGACTGCCCCGCCTTTGGCGAGCGCGGCGTCTACCACGCGTCCGATTTGCTCATCTACGCATTCGACTGCTTGTACGGTAGGGTCGAATTTGCTCGTGTGTCCTACCATGTCCGGATTGGCATAATTCATGACGATGACATCATACGCATCGCTTTCCAGTTCTTGCAGCACTCTGTCCGTGATTTCTTTCGCGCTCATTTCCGGATGTTCGCTGAAGTCTTTCGTTTGCACGGACGGGATTTTTACATCCGTCTCTCCTTCGTATGGCGCTTCTCGTCCGCCGTTGAAGAAGTACGTAACGTGCGCGAATTTTTCGCTTTCCGCAATTCTAAGCTGCTTCAACCCATTATTTGCGAATACCTCTCCGAGCGGATTTGCAATGCCTTCATCGGGAAACATGACGTCTGTAGGAAGCGCTTCGTCATAGCTTGCCATAGTTGCAAATACGAGGTTCTGGAATTTTGTTACAGGGAATTTATCAAACGCGGGGTCTACGAATGCGGCGGTTATCTGCCGCGCCCTATCGGATCGATAGTTATAGAAAATCACTGCGTCGCCATCTTGAATAGTCCGTATCGGCGCATCTCCGGTCACGGTCATGGGAGGAGCGGTTTCAAAGCTTTTCTTTTCCCCGTTCACAAATGCCGCTTTCATCGCTTCCTGCCAATTGGGGAATGCCTGCCCTTTACCCTGGGTGAGCAAGTCGTATGCTTCTTGGATTCGGTCCCAATTTTCTGCGCGATCCATGGCGTAGTACCGGCCTACTAACGTCTCTACTTTTCCGGCTCCCGTTTTCTTCGCTTCCTCTTCCACTTGGCCGACAAAGTTTCCGGCATCGTCGGGAGAGGAATCGCGCCCGTCTAAAAATACGTGAATATATGTTCGATCTCCAATACCCGCTTCCGCCGCCGCTTTAAGAAGAGCGAATTGATGATTGATGTGGCTATGGATTCCTCCGTTGCTCAACATTCCCATCGTATGCAGTGCTGCATTTGGATTATTCTTGACGTGCTCGATTGCTTTTATGAGTGTTGGGTTGGTGAGAAAAGATCCGTCCGCGATTGCTTTCTCAATTCTTGGGAGGAACTGGTAGAGAACTCTGCCTGATCCGATATTCTGATGTCCGGTTTCGGAATTGCCCATCTCTCCCCACGGCAATCCCACATCTTCTCCTCCTGCCCGGACTACCGCCATGGGATATTCTCGCATCAGGCGATCCATGACGGGCTTCTTCGCTGCCATAATAGCGTTTCCTTCTTGGATAAAGCTGATGCCGTATCCGTCGAGGATGAGCATTACTAAGGGTTTCGGGCGAGCAGTTTCAGGCATACTGGTTGTTACGGGCAAGCTTTGCCATGACAAAGAAATATTTTGCCAATCTGTTGGCGGAAGCATCGTTTGAGTTTGCGGAAAATAATTCTTCGCATACCGATTCTCGCACTCTTGCGACTTCTTTTCGACGGCCGCCAAGCAGCTTGCTGTCGGTTATTGTCATATCAAGCTGCGCCAGAGTTCTCCTTGCGGCATTTGCAAACAACTCCTGCTTGTCTAGCTTTTTCCATCGCAATGCTCGTTCATAGTCGCTTCCCGCATTTCCCAGCTGTTCCGGAAGCGTCATGCTGTGCCATTTTATCAAATCAAATTCTAGCTCCATATCACTGTAAGTCGGGAATTAGCTGCATAATAATTTCCGTAATCGTTTTCCGTATTGATTCATTTTCGACAGTGCGAGACGAATTATTGTCGCTCGGCCTGATATTTATCATAGAGTCATATTCCAAGGCATCGGGCATTGAAACGTCCGGGTAAATATTAATTCCCCATAATGCTTGCTGGCTCGATCCTTTATCTAACAGAAAAGCTTCTTCGTCAGCGTGAAGCTCTCCGCCGATTGCCATTACCTTTTTCTCGATATCTACTACTGCCTTTACCATGTCTCCGAAGCGCTCGGAAGCTATTTCTTTGATCTTTTCGAGAGTGATTGGAGAATCGATGTATGTAATATCTGCCATGTATCAAGTATCGCATAGTATCGCGCCATTCGCCAACTCGGGCAGAAAGTTGCAAAACAGGGGTATTTCCGTACTATATAGGTATTCCCTGGTAGCTCAGCGGTAGAGCAGTGCCCTGTTAAGGCAATGGTCGTAGGTTCGAATCCTACCCGGGGAGCCAGTTAGGACTATCGGCTAGTTCTAAAACTAAATTGAAGGGACTTGCTATGGTAAAACGTAGGTTTTTGCCACTTACAGTCGGGTTCTGAAGTAGGTAGTTAAGAAAAGCTCTTTTTTGCGTGGGTTATCGTGTGGTTCCAGGGGAACGCCGGAGATATTTCAAAGATTTCGAAATATTCTCTTCTCTTTATATTTTTATCTGCTATCGCAACGGGACTTTCCTGGTTGTTTTACTATAAAGCCCTTCAACTCGGGGAAGCGTCCCGTGTTGCTCCTATCGACAAACTCTCTGTGATGCTGACGATTATATTGGCATTCGCATTTTTAGGAGAAAAACCGACACTCGGAAATGTTCTGGGCGGATTATTGGTTACCGTAGGCGTATTGGTTACGGCGCTGGTCAAGTAATTTGGACGAGAGGATAGTTTTGGCTCTTTGTTGAGCCTTTGTAATACCCTGATTTTATTTGACGAATGTCTTGAAGCGTATTAGATTGTATAGTTGCTATGCAAAAAGTAGATATTGTAATTCCTGTAATGAATGAAGTGCGAAATGTTCGCACTCTGTGCTCACGTATTCATGTTGCCCTCATTGGTGCTAATATTGACTATCGCAGCATATTTATTGTTGACTCGTCAACAGATGGAACGTTTGAAGAGCTGGAAAAGCTTTCCGCTGAATACCCACTGATAGTTCGCCATAAGCAGGGACAACCCGGGAAGGCATACTCTATCTTAGAGGGAGTTGCACTCGCAACGAGTGAGTATGTTGTGATGATTGATGGGGATTTGCAGTATCCTCCTGAGGCTATTCCTGAAATGCTTGCGCTTGCTCCAGAATATGGGGTTGTTATCGGAGATCGAAAAATACGAGAAGGCAATTATCTAAGGCAAATTATTTCATTCTGTGGTGCCTATCTTATTGGAAAACTTTTGCTTCGTCTTGTGTATGACATACAGTCCGGTCTGAAAGTATTCCGACGTGATATCGTTTCGCATATCGATCGCAATTCCGTGTATGCATGGTCACTAGATATTCCGCTACTGCACACGGCGCGTGAGTTGGGGTATGCAATTGGAACAGTTCCAATTACGTTTGCGCATAGGGAAGAAGGTATCTCGAAAGTGAGCCTTATTTCTACTACGGCCCAAATTGTTCTCAGTGCACTTAGGACAAAATTCTCTGGTAGGAAGGTATACTCTCTTGGCGGAACGAACGGGGATTCTATGGCAGGTGCAAGTATTGCGTATAAGGGGAAGCAATTTACTACTCATTCAACATTGCATCATGATCATTCTGCGATTCGCACATTTACATGGAAGCAAATTCTTTTTGCTGTTTTTGTGCTCGCAATACTTGCATATGGAT
>CAZPRL010000012.1:0-11110 GCA_964589385.1 uncultured Candidatus Saccharibacteria bacterium
CCGCCAGTAAGACGTGCTCTAGAGACTCTCCCCTTTGGTTTGCCGCAGCGAGAAACACCTGGAGGCTTTTCTTTACGTGGCTCTGTCCGATAAAATCATATAAAAGCTTTGGACGAAGCGTAAAATCGAGCGTTTCATCCTCTTCTGTTTGAACTGGCGCGACAATGCTTGTTTTTGCTTCCTCAAGTGCCATATAGGTACATGGTTGCATATTTTCGAGATCCACGCTAGGATAATAGGTTCTTTTCAAGATACCTGTAGACATTGCTTTTGTGGGGTTTGTGCCCAGTTCGGGTTGTTATGGTTTCGCCCTACGGCGGAGCGATGCTTCTCCTCGACACTTATCCTTCTCATGTCTACAGCTATCTGAAAAAGAATTATGGTATTGTATCCTTACAGACCATGAAAACCATGTTACCAATTGGGTTCACGCTCCTTTTAGCGCTTGCTCCGGCGTTTCCTCTTCTTAATAATGCGCTCGAAGGCGATAAAAATGCCGAAGAAATACCATTCCATACGCCCGTTCATTCCAATGGGTTTTTTATCCCGCAAAGAGTTAACACACCCCTCACGATCGGACCGGAGCAAGGCATTGTTATCCTGCAAGGAAACATCCTAGTAGAGCCGTTTGGGCACCTAACCATTCTGCCGGGAACAACCATCTTTGCTCACGAATATAGCAATATCCGGGTATTAGGGACGTTTAATGCTCGAGGAGAAGAAAACAACCCAATTGCATTTCTCTCCAATGAGCAAAATGAGCAAAATCGAAACTGGGGCGGAATTCTCTACGAAAACAATGCCAAGGGGATTATTTCCCATACGACTTTTCATCACGCATCTCCGGCAATTGGCTGCCAAGAAGCAGGTGACATAGCCCTGCAGGACAATACGTATCGGTTTGGAAACATCGATATATACGGCCCCTGTGCTGTGCAAGAATCCACGAAAAGCGTACAATAGCGATATGATCATTTTAGGGCTGGATCCGGGCATTGCCCGAACAGGTTACGGCGTCATTGATACCTCAAAAAAACACCAGTTTATACGCTGCGGATGCATCACCACCCCAAAAACAGATTCACTGGAAGTGCGCCTAGAAAACGTAGCGGCGGACTTAACGCAGCTTCTTCGAGAAGATAAGCCGGATATTGCGGTAGTGGAGGAAATATTCTTCGGCAAAAACGCAAAAACAGCAATTACTATTGCGCATGTGAGAGGGGTTATACTATGCATACTGCAAATACATCGCATTCCTATGCAAAAGCTCACACCACTGCAAATCAAGTCTCGCCTTACAGGTTATGGCGCAGCCTCGAAAGAGCAAATACAGCAAGTGGTCCAGCGACAGCTTCATCTTACGCACCTACCTCAGCCAGACGATGCCGCAGATGCGCTTGCGGCAGCACTATCTGCAATGGAAAGAGTATGAATATGCTTAAAATAGCACTCATATGCCTTGGACTCTGGAGCTTTCATCTTGCTCCGGCGCTTGCGCAGACAGACGATGAAGAGAAGCCTGAATCTCCTATTGTGCATATTGCTCAAGGAAGCAGCAGCTCATTCGTCGAAAAGGCGAACGATTTTTCCATTGGAGACATGGTGGTCCCAAGCGGCACGTCCGTTCGCGATGTTATATGGAATTTCGGAGACGGTACAAGAGTTACCGGAGAGAAAGTAAGCCATACCTATACAGCTCCCGGAACGTACACCGTGAGATTGTCGCTCGTCACGGAAAAAGGAGAGGTTGCTGAAGATACTACGCAAGTCCGCGTTTTCAGCAACGTTATGATGCTCGTTGTCGATAATACGTTCTCCGAAGAGCTATCCGAGGTAAAACAGCAGCAAGCAGCAGCGCAGCAGATACTTCTTGTTATTATTCGCTCAAAAACAAACGGTCCGGAGGTGGTAATAGAGGAAGCTCTCACAAACCAGCTTCTCGATGCGCGAGAAGCAATAAAGCAGTCAGACATCATTGTAGTGCAAACATCCGGCAGTGTTGGAGTAAACGTCCTATCAAAACTCGCACAGCACGTAAAACAGGCATCTGACACTTCGTTTAATGACCTGGATATAGAAAAAAAGGGTATTATTGTTCTTTCTGATACGCCATTCGGCGTTTTAGCTCCGTCTGCACAAGTCGCTTTTAACCAATTGCGTCCAAATTACATCCTCCTCGCAAAACCCGAGATTATCGATCCCTTGCTTGAGCCTCTGTCGGCAGAAGCCGCAAAACAGATCGTACTTTCATCCTCTGCCGGACATCGTCTCTTGGGAGAATTTAGCGCAAGAACCATCAAGGACATCAACTTGCTGAACTTTACGTCATTCGGTATCAACTACCTGGTCAACAAAGGCATTCCCATCAACAGCATCTCCCTTATCCTGATGCTGCCTGTTATCGCGACAATCCTTTCCTTCTCCAGGCAGGTAATCGGGATGAAAGCCTTTGGAATCGTCACTCCCGCAATGACAACGCTAAGCTTCCTTGTGATGGGGCTCCCCTACGGCATTCTTATCTTTTTGAGTGTCTTGATTTCCGGAACGCTTACTCGCCTTGCAATGAGAAAGCTGCACTTGCTCTACCTCCCAAGGATGGCTCTCGTATTGACTGGAGCAAGCATTGCAATCTTAGTCGTTTTCGGCCTCGGAGTTGCGACAGATAACACCGCGCTCGCATCTTTCTCGATATTCCCAATCCTCATCTTAACGCTCCTCGCAGAAGAGTTTATCGCGCTGCAATTTAAATCCGGAGCAAAGAAGGCGCTGACGGTAACCGCATGGACGCTCGCTCTTTCCATTGGGTGCTACTTTATAGTAAGCTGGCAACTAGTCCGAACACTTTTTGTATCCTATCCAGAAACAGTCCTGCTTGCGATACCAATCAACATACTCCTCGGGAGATGGACAGGGCTTCGAGTTACTGAATACATTCGATTTAAAAACTTACTGAAATATATTCAATGAATCGACATTGGAAGGAAATTCTGGGTATGAATGCCCGCATGATCGACTACATAGCAAAAGCAAACTCTCATGAATCGATCAGAATTGCGAACAATAAACTCGCAACCAAGCGGGCATTGCAAAAAAACGGGCTTGGAACGCCTCGCCTCTTTTCCATTATCCGCAATCGAGCAGAACTAAAGCAGTTCAGATGGACAAAATTGCCTTCTTCGTTCGTCCTGAAGCCCACGTCATCTTCGGGAGGAAGCGGTATTGTCGTAGTATTTGGGCGAAACAAAAAAGGCAACTGGGTAAAGGCGGACAAAAGTGAGATTTTTATTCCGGAACTCAGATCCCATATCTTGGATATTTTGGATGGGAATTTTTCGAAAGGCAATGTTCCCGATACTGCCTTTTTTGAACAGCGAGTTAAAATACATGCCGACTTAAAGCAATACTGCGTAAAAGGCATCCCGGATGTTCGAGTTATTACCTATAACCAAGTGCCCGTAATGGCAATGTTGCGGCTTCCCACAGAACAATCCTCCGGAAGGGCAAACCTTCATATGGGAGGCATCGGAGTAGGAATCGATTTATCGTCAGGGATTACCACGACAGCAATACAAAACAGGAGTCCGATCGATATCCTGCCCCACAATCGCCTTCGCATTGCCGGACTAAAAATTCCCTCCTGGGACGACATATTGATGCTCGCCGCAAGAGCATCAATGGCATGCGGACTCAACTATGCGGGAATCGACATTGCCATTGACCGGGAAGACGGCCCCCTTGTCCTTGAGTTGAATGCGAGGCCCGGACTTGATATTCAGTTTGCCAACCTCGCTCCATTAAAATCTCGGCTCAAGCGCGTAGAGGGATTAAAGCCGAAAAGCATAAGCAAGAAAATCCAATTAGCAAAAAACTTATTTGGAGACGATATTGAACAAGAAGTTGAAGAAATAGGAGGGCATATCGTGCTTGGCATCGAAGAACAAGTAATTCTTTTTGACCGCGATGGCAAGCAATTCCCCTTGCTTGCAAAAGTGGATACCGGCGCATATCGAACAACTATTTGCGAGAGCGTCGCGCGGAAACTGGGAATTGATAGGCCGGTTATAGAGCATAAGAAGATACGCGGAGCGCTCGGAAGGCAAACCAGGCCTGTTGTAGCAGTCTCTATGATGCTGCGCGAAAAACACATCGCCACGGAAGCATCGCTTATTGATAGATCGCACATGAATTACGATATAATCATCGGCAGACGCGATCTCAAGGGGTTCTTTGTCAATCCAAGTAAATTTCGGCACACGAAACATTGACACGGCGAAAACAATAAGACATGCTATACTCCTCTTATGCCAACGAGGCGATACAATAGGCATCATCACTGGGGCAAAACTCTCTTGCATACGCTCTTTTCCCGGAAAGCTGTTCCAAAAATCCTTACCGGGCTTGGCGTTCTTTTGCTTTTTTCCGCAGCCACCGTGCTCTGGTGGAGCCGAGACCTTCCGGATCCCGGAAACATCCAACAAGGCCCGATCAATGAGTCTACAAAAATATACGACGCCACCGGAGAGCACCTGCTCTATGAGATAGGCGAAGCAAAACGTACCTACGTCAAACTGGAAAACATGTCATCCTATGTCGCCAAGGCTACGCTTGCAGCTGAAGATGATAAGTTTTACGAGCATCATGGAATTGCAATTACCGGCATCCTTCGAGGAACTATCCTAAAGCCACTCAGCGGACAACGGGCACAAGGAGGGTCTACCATTACCCAGCAGCTTATTAAAAATTCCATCTTATCGCCCGAAAGAACAATTCAGCGCAAAGTGAAAGAAGCAGTACTCGCCATCGAGCTAGAGCAGCGTTTTTCAAAAGATGAGATTCTAGAGATGTATTTGAATGCCATCCCCTATGGAAGCAGATCCTACGGCATCGAAGCGGCAGCACAGACATTCTTCGGAACATCTTCACAAAACTTGACTATCGCGCAAGCGGCCACGCTTGCGGCCCTGGTTCAAGCGCCTACATACTACTCCCCGCATGGGTCGCACACAGATGAGTTGAAAAATAGGCAAGAATATATCATCGGAAGGATGCAATCCCTGGGAATGATTACACAAGAAGAGGCTGATGGTGCGAAAGCGGAAAAACTATCGTATGTCGCAGCATCGGAAAATATCCAAGCTCCGCATTTTGTCTTTTATATCAAGGAATTATTGGATAAGGAGTACGGCGAAAGAGTAGTTGAACAAGGCGGCCTAAAGATTATCACTTCGCTCGACATGCGGCTCCAGCTTATCGCTGAAGAAACGCTAAAGGCATATCAAGACAGACTGAAGTCAGGCGGTGCAGAAAACGCATCGCTTGTATCAATAAATCCTAAAAATGGAGATATTCTTGCAATGGTCGGCTCAATAGACTATTTCAATGAAGAGATTGATGGAAACGTAAATGTTTCAATCCGCCTTCGATCTCCGGGATCATCAATCAAGCCCTTTGTATACGGAGCTGCGTTCCAAAAAGGCTACCGGCCAGAAACAATTCTGATCGACGCGGAAACAGATTTCGGCCAAGGATATACTCCAAAAAATTACGATCTCCGAGAACGCGGGCCCGTCTCTATGCGCAGCGCGCTTGCCGGCTCCTTTAACATACCCGCAGTAAAAACGCTGTATCTTGCGGGAGTAAACAATGCAGTGCAATTTGCGCAAGATGCGGGCCTTGCGACCCTCACAGATCCTGACCGATACGGGCTTTCGCTTGTCTTGGGAGGCGGCGAAGTGCGCCTGCTGGATCTTACCAGCGCATACGGAGTATTTGCTAATGAGGGCACGCGCTTCCCTTCTCGCGCAATCCTAAAAGTAGAACATGGAGAAGATGTCCTCTTTGATGCATCCAAAGACGCTCCGCAAGGCACCCCCGCAATCGATGCGCAAGTCGCGCGAACAGTCACAAACATTCTTTCCGACAATAATGCACGAGCGCCCGTGTTCGGGTCTAACAGCCCTCTGCAGCTCGGAGCGCGCCCCGTAGCTGCAAAAACGGGGACGACGCAGGACTTTCGAGACGGATGGACTCTCGGCTATACCCCCTCCCTTGCAGCAGGGGTTTGGACGGGAAATAATGACAATTCGCCGATGAATGCAAAATCTGCAGCAGCCCATACAGCCGGCCCCATCTGGAATGCATTCATGAGAAAAGCCCTGGAAGGCACGCCGATCGAGCAATTTACCCGTCCAGAGCCGCAGCAGCCATCTCCAAACAGTATTATTAATGGAAACCTGCCGGAAGTAAAAGGGAAATGGGCAGAAGAGACACAAACGCTTTACACATTGGATTGCCCAATTGACATAGGGCAGCCAAAAACATTCAAAGAAGTTCACAGCATCCTCTTTTATACGAGAAAAGGCTCTCCAAATGGACAACCCCCGGCCCAAGCAGAGGCAGATCCGCAATTCTCTAGCTGGGAAGAGGGTGTTAAAAGATGGATGCAAAAACACAACGAGCAGAAAAAAGATGACCTAAATGAGCCTGTATACACTACCTCGCTCCCAACCCCAGCTTGCAACATAGGCAGCAGCGACGAACTCCCTAAAGTCACCATAGCCTCTCCTAACGAGACAGTCCTGAAAGATAGTCCTGTTACAATACGGGCAGAAGTAGAGTCAAAGCACTCGATTAAGAACGTTCGCTTCCTCCTGGACAATCAGGAAATAGCATTAAGAGGACCGTCTGATTCTTATGAAGCATCATTCTCATTTCCTTCATCATTCTCCGGAAGGAAAACCCTGCTTATTCAGGCAATTACAGAAAATAATCTCATCGGAATCGCCCATAGGACGTTTATTATCAATCCGGACAGCAAGGCTCCCAGCATCACGCTCCATACGCCCGCAAATAACAGCAAACTTACCGCGGCGTCATTCCCCGCTGCCGTAAAAGTAACGGCGACCGATGAAAGCGGCATTCAGCTTGTAGATATTCTTTATACGAAAGAGGGCACAAGCGGAACAAAACGCATCGCGAGAGTAACGTCGCCAAGCGCAGGACCCGCAAACAGATATGACGCTGTATGGGGAGACTCTCCAGGACCCGGTGTCTATACGATATACGCCATTGCGCACGATAAAACAGGAAACACAACCGAATCAGCAAAACATACTATTATTATCGAGTAGCTATCGTGGCTGCATGTATTCTTTCCAGCGCTGGTAGAGCTGGGCCGTAGCAATAATATCTTTAGCGTTATATCGCGCAATATCAACTGCGCGGCCATCCCGAAACGCCGCTGCGACATCCTTTCCTTCGATAGCCCCGCCCTTTGGGCTTGCTATACCCATAGCTTGCGTCCAAAGATGCAAGCTTCCCGCATGCTGGACAGATCCGTAATAGCGAAACTGGTCAAACAAATCAATATGGAGAATTCCGCCCCAAGATCTGTTATTATATCGATTGCTCATCAAGTCTCTCGTAACATGCGCTCCCTGCACTCCGGATCGCGCGATGAGATACGGGATATCAAAGCCTCTGCCATTAAACGTAATGCATTCATCATATTCCCCAATACCGCCCCAAAACGCCTCGAGCATGCTTTTTTCACTCCGCTGCTTATACGTAATGCTCTCTTCGGTAAAATCCTCGATTTCCTCTTCTGGCGCTTGAAAATACACCACTCCTGTATTCCGATCAACATCATAGAGGCCGATAACAACCACTTCGCCCAATAAAGGAGAAAACTGCAAAGGGCCTATGGCAGATAACAATTCTTGTTCATAGTCCGAAGTACCGACTTTTGCCTGTATTTTTTCAAGAATGCCCCGCTTTGTAAGATCATCAAACTGATCAAACTCTTTCCCCACGGTCTCAATATCGACAACAATTCTTCTCATACAAAACTCATCATACCACAACCCGAATATCTCCAAGAGAGATGCCCACAGCCCCTTGGATGTAGTCGCGTATATCTTGATCCCGAATAAGCACCGCCTCTGCAAGCGCCGCACTGCCCGTCCGTATGCGTACGCCCATAACGCCTCCGCGCTCATGCGCCTTGCAGTACACCGCGTCAGATCGCACTTGTTCTCGAAGAAATCGTTCAACCAGATACCCGACATCTTCTCGCCCCAAAGCGCGGCGATCTTCCTGGAAGAGATGCGATATTGCTTGTAGCGCCATACTAAAGGAGCGGTGCGATATCAAGGACAAAAACCTGATCTCTTTTTTTCAACTCCTCCGGAATGGCGGTGCACGTAAGAATTGTTTGAGTAGCCGGAAGATGCTCTAAAAGAGTCCTTTGCCGGGCCGGGTCAAGCTCGCTTAAAACCTCATCAAAAAGCAAGAGTGGGTCCTGACCTGCTATCTGCTTTATATAGCCATACGCAGCAACCTTCATTGCAATAACTAACCCCCTTAACTGCCCGCGCGACATTGTAGTATGGGCAAGTCTTCCGTTCACATGTACCTCAATATCATCTCGATGAGGTCCATACATCGTGTATCGATATCGCCGTTCATACTCCCAAGCATCCGAAAGAAGTTCTTGAAATGAAGCAATATCGGTCGCACCAGGAATAAAAGAAATAGTAATAGCAATATCCTCGCCAAAAAGATCCCGGTAGATGGCTTGCGTGTGAGCCTGCATATAATCCACAAACAGCTGGCGATGTGTCCAAACATCCGTTGCGTATTGGACAAGGAGATTTGTCCACGGCTCAATACTTACTTGAGAAGCAGCACTTTTCAGCGCTGCATTTCTTTGCTTGAGCGCGCGATGATACTGCACGATACTCGCCAGATATTGATGCGAACTTGCCAGCGAAGTATTAATAAAATTTCTTCTTAGGGCCGGTCCCCGATTAAAAAGAAAAGCGTCTTCCGGCAAAAAAAGAACAATTGGGTAGTGGCCAAAAAAGATTACAGGAGAAACAGGAGCGCCATTCTCTTGAATGCGAATACTCTTTGGCTTTGCGCGATACAGCACGGAAAGCTCCGATTCCTCACCCTTATAAGAAACATTACCTTGAACAATAAAACTGTCCGAACCCCACATCACACACTCCTCATGTTGTGCGCGAAATGACTTTCCCCGAAGCATCATCACAATAGCCTCAAGAAGATTCGTTTTACCAGACGCATTTGGAGCAAGAACAACAAAGAGAGGCGCTTCTGGAAAAACAATAGGGGGTATATTGGTAAAATTACGAAATTGCTGTGCGGAAAAAGATGTAATACGCATAGTATGGCTTATCAGGCCTGAATCGGCATAACCACATACGTATACACATCACCTTCTCCATGTCGGCGGAAGACGACAGGATCAGAAACCCCGGATAAGAACCCCTGGCAAACATCGCCGGAAAGATGCGTAATCCCGTCAAGAAGATACTGAATATTAATAAGTACATCAATATCTTCACCATCACCCTCTATATCCAGAATAACCTCACCCTCTCCGGTCTCACCTCCGGCAACTCGGGCAACTAACTGCCCCTGTTCAGGACGAATAGCCAATGATACTCGACGAGACTCTTTAGGTAAAAACACTGATAGCGTCTTTAATGCTCGAAGGAACTCACTGCGCTGAACTGTAATATGCGTCGTATGTGTTGTGGGTATAATATCTTCATATTTAGGATACTGCCCATCAACAAGACGAGAGGTAAACTCAACCCCGCTGCCGCTAAATAATACATAATTATCATGCAGGACAACCTGAATATCTCCAGCACCGCTAAACAGGCGGACAACTTCTTGCGCAGAAGCTAGCGGAAGAATAAAAGAAAACTCTACACCGGAAGATAACTGAAGTACATACTCCGCCAAACGAAAACTGTCTGTTGCGGCAATATATAACTTCCCCTCGCGCCAAGTAATATACACGCTCCGAATCTCCGGACGGGTCTCCTCTCGCGTAGCTGAAAATATCGTCTGCCCAATAGCCCCGCAAAATCTATCAGATGGAACAATAATAGTTTCCCCCCTTACATTCTCCGGAAGAAGGGGATATTCCTCCGGATCAGCAGATAAAAACTGCGCACGAAAGCCTTTTGTCGAAACAAAAACCTTATTATTCTTCTTCTCAATGACAACCGGATTGGTTTTTGGGAGCTGCTGAACATACTCGAGGAATCTTTTTGCGGGAAGGGCGCATCCCCCATCTTCTTCAACCTTACCCCCAACAATAGTTTTTACTCCTATCTCCAAGTCAGTTGTAGTAAGGGAGAGTGAATTATTTTGTGCGACAAGTAAAATATTTTGCAGAATAGGCAGTTGGGAGTTTCGTCCGGCAATAGGTGTAACTTGGGATACGCCGCGAAGAAGGTTTTCTTGAGTGCAGGTAAACTTCATACGTTCTAATAATAAAAGGTTAGTAATACGTTATTATAGTAAGGACTTTTTCTGTGCAAAACTAGATAAATCTGCTTTATAGAGAGCGTTATTAAAAGGAAAACATGGGGAAAAATAAGAGATAGCTGTGGAGAATATGTTAAAGGAAAAGGGATAAGTGAAGGGAAAGTTTTTAAGAGAGCGTTGTTTTACACAGATTCCTTGTGTGAATTCACCGGTTGTGCACAGGTTTGCCACACTAGGCATAAATCCGCTCTCTAAGAAAGCCAATCTCTTGAGATAATTCTTCGTCATGTTCGATGAGTTTTTCTATCTTTTCACATGCATGCATTGCTGTTGTGTGGTCTCTGCCGCTAAAGTGGTCTCCAATAGATGGGAATGACATCCCACTTTCTTTTCGAAGAAGATACATTGCGATTTGTCTTGGCCGCACAATTTCTTTCTTTCTTGATTTTCCTCGAAGTTCTATGTGGGGAATATTGTAATATGAGCTTACTGCGGTGATGATTTCCTCTACGTTTATTGTTTTTCTTTGCGGCTTTTCAATAAGATCTTTTAGAATGAGTTTTGTATATTCAAGGGTAGCTTTTGTTTTATGGAGTTCGCAATATGCGGCGACTTTATTAAGGGCTCCTTCAAGTTCGCGAACGTTGCTTTGGATATTTTTCGCAATAAAAGCAAGAGCATCTTGGTCTATAGGAGCATTTCGCAAGTCTCGCTTCTCTTGAAGAATGGCGAGGCGTGTTTCGTAGTCCGGTTTTTTAATATCGGCAACCATGCCGGCGGATAATCTGGAGGAGAGGCGTTCTTG
>CAZPRL010000013.1:0-10844 GCA_964589385.1 uncultured Candidatus Saccharibacteria bacterium
AGCGCTTCAGCAAGAATTTCCTCGCCTCCACGTCTTGATTCGCCAGAAAAAAGAAGGTCTTGGCCCTGCATACATAGCAGGATTTACGCATGCCATCGATCATGGGGCTGATGCAATCGTCCAAATGGATGCGGACTTTTCTCATGATCCGAACGATGTTCCTCGCTTGCTCCATGCTCTGCAAGAAGCGGATCTTATCATCGGTTCTCGTTATTCCCATGGCATCAGCGTCATTAATTGGCCGCTTCGCCGACTGTTAATCAGCGTATTTGGCAACGTATACGCAAGTACGATAACAGGCGTTCCGCTAAAAGACTTAACGGGCGGATTTAAAGCATGGAAAGCAAAAACGCTCCGTGCGATTGACTTTCAAAGCGTGCATGCCGATGGGTATGGATTCCAAGTGGCGATGAATTACCGCGCATGGAAGCGAAAACAGCGTGTCATCGAAATTCCAATTATTTTCACCGAACGCCGCGAAGGCCAATCCAAGATGAGCAAGGCAATCGTCCGTGAAGCATTGTTTCTTGTCTGGAAGCTGCGATTATTCGGGTAATATGAAAATCGTTTTTTCGGTTCCATCCGGATATCACCTGCGAGAGCTTGTATTGCCTCTGCGTCGGCACTTGGAGGCAAATGGCGATATCGCCGAAGTGCACTGCATCACGCCTTCCGCGCCGATCGCGAAAGATATATTCAAAGATTTTGGGCCGAAGTTTTTTTATCATGAAAACCCAAAAGACGATGCCGGCCATAAAGAGCTGCTCTCCGCAATTCAGCCTGACCGCGTTGTAACGAATACCGTTGGGCACGATGAGCTTGATGAGCCGATTCTGCGGATCGCAACAGAACTCGGACTGCCGACTATTACGTTTATTGCCAGCTGGGATAATGTCTGGAAAATTGAACGATTAATGAAAGGCAATAAGCCCATTGCATTTGCAGATCGATTCATCGTCTGGAATATCATGATGAAAGAGCATCTTATACGAATTCGTCCGGAAATTCACGAAGAAAACATTGCGGTAATTGGAGCTCCCCGGCTTGATTACTTTTTCCAAAAAGAACGCATTCCTTCGAAAGAACAGATATATGCCGCATTTGGCTTTGAAGATACATCCCGCCCATTTATTCATTTGGCGACTACAGAACTGTATCCGACAGAATATCTTGCTAAGACAATACACGAGAGTGTTGCTGCCAAGATACTGCCCGGCAATCCCTATCTCTATGCGTCTATTCATCCCGGAGGAGACACGGAGAAATACGAAGCGCTGAAGGAATATGGGTTTACCGTTCGCCGTTCGCCTGGAAGGCATGAAGAAATATCGGTGCCTTCTTTCAAGTATGCGCCAACAGAAGCAGACATATTCTTTTTAATTGGGGTATTTATGCACGCTGCAGTTCTTGTAAACCATTCATCAACTACCGCATTAGAGTCCCTTGTAGCCGGAGTACCGGTTATTAATGTAAAGTATGGAATGCCGCTTGATTGGTGGAAGTGGTATCGCTCTATGGTATATCGCGATTTTCAGCAGCATTACAAAGACCTTGTATCGGGCGGAGCAACATACGTCGTAACATCAAAGAAAGAACTCAAAAGCGCCCTGTCAGAAGCGCTGCAAAATCCGGAAGAAAAAAAGACCGCGCGCGATGCTACCATTAAAAAAATGATCACAACGACAGACGGAACAGCAGGAAAAAAAGTTCTCGATTATATCGCACTATTATGAAACCCCGCGGAGCAATTACGCTGGTTTTTGATGACGGATACCAAGCGGTGTATGATCAGGTACTGCCTCTTCTTGCTCGCTATGGCGTACATGCGGTATTTGCCGTTCCTCTTCAGTCATCCGATGGCAAAATAGCCGGCCACGCCATTGCGTCCGTGCAAGACTGGCAAAAAGCGGCAAAGAAAGACGGGCATGAACTGGCAGCGCACGGCATATCCCATAAGAGCTTCGCCTCGCTATCTCCCGCAGAACTCGAAAAAGAACTGGAGGAACCAAAAAAAACGCTTTCCGCAACAACGCTTGTATACCCCGGCGGAGCGCATAATGACCACGTAGTATCAATGGCTAAAAAGCATTACACCGCAGGAAGAACGGTACTGTATGGCTTAGAGACACTTCCGCCAAAAGATCCTATGCGCCTTCATACCATTAATTTTACCAAGCGTAATTTTTCCGTAGCGCGGGCAAATATTCATGCCCTGCGCGCGCTCCTGCAAAACAAATGGCTTATCGAAACGTACCACTTTGTAAGCAATTCGCCCTCATCGCTCATGCATTCCACTTTATCCTCGGATTTTGAAGCGCATCTGGACTTTATCACTTCTCTTCCGATTCGTATCGACACTATGCAAGAAATCCTATGAATATTTCCGTTGTCATTATTGCGAAAAACGAAGCTGATACTATTACGGACTGCATTGCCTCCGTATCTTTTGCAAAAGAAGTGATCGTCATCGATGCACAAAGTACTGATGCCACGCGCGATATTGCGGAAAATCTTGGCGCGAAAGTTATCGTTCATCCTTGGCAAGGCTACGGCGAGCAGAAAAACTTCGGAGCAACTCATGCGGCAGAAAACTGGCTGCTATTCCTGGATGCAGACGAAAGGGTATCTCCCGAGCTTGCAGAGAAGATCAAAGCGATGCCCGAAGAATCTTCGCATACTATATATTGGATTACTATTGAAGATATTTTTCTCGGGAAGCATATGGAGCATTTAAAAGGGCATAATCCTCGCCTGGTACAAAAGGGGAAAGCAACATGGAGCAGCAAGAAAGTGCATGAACAGCTTATCTACGCAGGCAATGAAGAATCGGTAACCTATAAAGATGGAATTTCAGGAGAAATTAACCAGCCTATTGTTCATCACTCGTATGCAACAATCGGCGCATACCTGAAAAAAATGCACCGCTACACTACGCTTGATGCTCAGGACATGCATGAGCGCGGAATGCATAGATCCGGTAGAAAAGTACAGAAAAGCTTCTTTCTTCCCTACGCACTGGCATTTCGACAGCTGGTAAAACTTCTTTTTTATCGCAAAGGCATACTGGACGGCTGGCAAGGGATTGTATGGAGTGTTCTGTCCGCCTACTACGAGTTTGAAATGGGAATGAAATACCTTGCTCTATGAAGATTGTTCATACCGCGCTTCGCTACCCTCCCGCAACCGGCGGCGCAGAAACCTATATTCAAAACATCGTAGAGAGGACGCGAAACATAGAAAAGAATCGGGATGTGCGCATCCTCGCAAGCGCAATGAAGACGCATGGTCCCATTACCATGCTGCCGCCCGAAAAATTGTTCGATGACCCGATTTACCTCCAGAGGCTTCGCGTTTCCTCTACTCCGTATGTATCATACCCGCGCCTGCAAGCGCTCTCCTACTATATCGGCCATCACAAGCCGGATATCTTGGAGAGCTATGGATTTTGGTATCAAGCCGCAGATACATCCGCCCGATATGCAAAAAAGCACAAGATTCCTTTCATATTTCACCCCATTTATTATGAAAATTCCGTGCGAAGAAAACCAGTGTGGCAAATGTACAAGCATACAATCGGCAGAGCAACGTTTGCTGCAGCAGATATAGTAGTCGTGCTTTCAGAATTTGAAAAAAAGCTCATAGAACAATCAAACATGCCCGTAAAGCGGTTCGAAATAGTTCCGCCGGGTGTTGATATTGAGCTATATGCAAAAACTGCAGAAAATCCCTTTTCTGTACGCAACATTTCCGGAACTATGTTGCTTACGGTATCGCGCATTGCAAAATCAAAAGGCATTCAAGATATTATTCGAGCAATTCCCGATGTTAAAAAATCAGTGCCGGATATTCAGCTTGCTGTTGTCGGAGAAGATTTTGGATATAGGTCATCGCTGAAAAAGATAGCCAGCGAGCTTGGCGTGCAAGAAAGCGTTCATTTTCTTGGGAAGCTTTCCGATGAAGAGCTTCTTGGCGCATATCAACATGCCGCCGCGTTCATACACGCGTCGCATTATGAAGCATTCGGAATTGTCTTAATTGAAGCCATGGCAGCCGGCACTCCCGTTGTAGCGCGCAATGATTCCGCAATTCCGTATGTTATGCCAAATAACCAAGCAGGGTTGTTATTCGAAACACACGATGATCTCGTACAATCCATTCTTGCAATCTGCAGCAACAAAGATCTTGCAAAAAGGTTCGGAGAGCACGGAAAAGAACATGTACAGAAAAACTTTACTTGGGACACTTCAATAAAAAAGCTCCTGAATCTATATGAAGAACTTGCAAGAAAATAAGCGCGTTCTCTTCCTCTCCCTCTCCGGCATCGGAAATCTCTTGATGCAGCTGCCGGCCATTGAGGCGCTCAAAAAATCCCATCCTAGCTGGCACATTGCCCTATGGGTAGCCCCCAGAGGAACAAAAGAACTGGCGCAAGCCCAGCCATTCATTGATGAAGTTCTGGAAATGCCGATCAAGGCAAGCATTGTTCAACACATGCAGAACATTCTTACGCTGCGCAAAAAACAGTTTGATATCGCAATCGTCCTATCTCCCGGGCAGCTCATGAAAAGCGCGGCATATCTCAAACTATCCGGAATACCGGTCCGTATTGGCAATACATATCCGTATAAAGGAGAGAAGGAGAGCGGTAGATTTTTAACGGATCCGGTTTCAGAAGATTCGTCGCTTCACGACATAGAACAAAACCTGAAATTACTAGAACCGCTTAAAATCAACCCTTCCCCAATTTCCCACTACACTATCACCATTCCTGAAGAAAGTATTATGGGAACTTCGTCGTCTCCTCTCCTTACGAAGGAGAGGCTGGGTGAGGTTAATTACGTAGGCATTCATGCGGGTTCAGCAAAAAACTTTGCATGGAAACGCTGGCCGCTTGAACGCTTCGCAACACTTACAAAGATGCTGCAGAAAAAAAATCCGGATACGCACTTTCTTATATTCGGAGGCCCGGACGAACAGGAGGATACTGCAAGGCTCGTAAATCTCATAGGCAGCCAAGCGCAAGCAATCTCCGCGCCCCTCCTCACAACCGCCGCAATTATCCAGCAGCATTGCAAGCTTTTCATTTCCAACGATTCCGGTTTGATGCACATTGCCGCTGCGACAGGAGTTCCGACAATCGGCCTATTCGGTCCGACAGATGAAAAGCAAACAGGCCCGCGCGGACAAAAGAGCATCGCCGTACGAGCGCCTGGCACAACGCCTGTATACAATACCGAAACAGCATACGACTTTGGCACAAAGCCTCATGAATCGCTTCTGGCTCTTACACCAGAGATAGTTATTGACAAGACATCCGATTTCTTTGTATAAAAAACAGTACAAGCAAGTCCCTTTGCTTGGTAGAAATGTTCTTTTGAGGGTGTGTGCTTACAGCAGAAAGGAATTCGGTCAATGAGCAAACTACACCGCCATGAAGCCAAGAATAAGTTCAGATGTGGGCATAAGGGATTTGGGCGCTACTGCAAGCACCCTGAATGCCAGCATAAGAAACAGGAGACAGGCGAATCAATAGATTCGAAACTCTTCCTAGAGAAGAGCATCCGCAGAACTGTCAAAAGTTAGTCATCCGAGCCGGTACATCCCCCGGCTCTTTTTTTATGTTATTTTATAATTTTTTCGTAGAAATTTTCGTGGGATTTTGCAATCTTTTCCATATTGAGATTATCCCTGACAAAATCTCGGGCTGCTGTTCCCATCTCTTTCTTATCAAACATTCCCATTTCGAAAACTTGATCTATGGCACGTACAAGACCATCTACTGACCCCCGTTCGAATAGCAAGCCTGCTGCGCCCTTCAAGTTTATCAACTCCGCCGGGCCGCCGATATTTGACGCAATCACAACTTTCCCTCGTGCCATCCCTTCAATGACATTTCGTCCGAACGGCTCTATCCAGAGATGCGGCGCAACAACAATTTCCGATTCATCAATGAGCTTTTGCAGGCGGTGATGGGGAACATGAGGAAGAAACGTTACACGATACTGGAGCCCCCAGGTTGCCGCCAAGCGTTCATATTCCTGGTATTGGGCTCCATTGCCTACTATTGTGAGATGACCGTTCTTGCCGTCTTTCACGATGCGCCTCCATGCGGATAACAGCAAACGCGCCCCCTTATACATCTCCACCCTGCCGACATACAGAATATTGCCTTCCCTGCCTTTTGCCAAGGGAGATGAAATATATTCGGGAGATATCGGATTATAGATAACGCTCGCATGCTGCTTTGAAAGATCCTGATACTTTACAATATATTCTTTCTGCGCATGGGAAATAAAAATCTGGTGCTTGAGTGACGCAAATGCAGATTTTCTATATGGCCGATTGTACATATATTGCCATATGCGAAATATCTTGCGCGCCCAAGACGCCTCATGAACCCGATGGCATTTCCACAATTCCCCTGCTCCCTGGCAACCGGGATCGATATTCCCATTATATTGAATATTGTTCGTACATCCGCATATCTGCGCATAATCGCGCGCAGTCACAAGCGTACGAGGCAAGTGAAGTTCTGATAGCATCAACGCGCTTCGAAAATCGTGCGCATGCACAATATCATATTCCTCAATATCCGGAATATGAGCTCTGCATATTTTTGCCGCACGGAGACTTTGCCTGCGCTCAAATAGCGGCTTTTTGCGAAGCCCAAGAGGCAGAACCAGCACAGAAACTTCGTCAGCTTCATAGGTTTTAATCTCGTCTCCCGACGTTACCACCTGTACGGTATGCCCGAGAGCGATGAGCCCGCGCGCAATAATATGCGTTGAAAGCTCTCCTCCTCCTTTGGCATCAGGCGGATATTGTGCGGAAAGAAAGAGGACTTTCATAGGGTAGCGTATATCTCCACCATAGCACGAGCCGCAGCGTCCCAAGAAAATTTTGCCGCCTGCTTGATTCCGCGTTCAACAAGAGCTTCCCGAAAATCAGCGTTATGAAAAATATGTTCTATGCTTTTTGCAAATGCTTCCGTATTATCCGGATCGTGGAGAATCGCCCCGTCTCCCGCAACTTCCGGAAGAGAGGTCGTATTCGAACAAACTACGGGACACCCGGCCGCCATCGCCTCGAGAAGAGGTAGCCCGAAGCCTTCATAATAGGAAGGGAAAACAAGCGCAGTAGCTATATTATAGAGTTCGTTCATGCGTTCCGGAGAAACCGTTCCCAGAATCTTGACGTTATCCCGCAAACGAAGTCTGTCTATTTCTTCTAAAAATATCTTTCTTCCCGCAGGAATTCCGGGATTCCCCACTTTGATAAGAACAATATTCGGAAATTGTTTCTTCAGAATTAACAGAGTTTTTAGGACAGTAGAAAGGTTCTTTCTCGGGTGGTCAGATCCTACATGCAGAAGAATCGGCGAAGCAGGATCTATGTGAAGCTCCCGCATAAGTTCTTGATATGCAATGCTCGATGCAAAGTTTTCTATAGGAACATACTCTTTCCGAACGCCATTGGGAACTACGGCTATCTTGCTCTCATCAATACCGAAATACTCGCATACTTCACGTTTTGTATATTCCGAAACCGCAACAATCTTATCTGTTTGAGAAATGCCACTCATGAGATATTTGTTGAGTAATTTCGCCCTTATGTCTTGCGGATGCGTAAGCTCAATAAGGTCATGGACAGTCACAACCGACGGATGGCGCGTCTTTGCAATAAATGCGAGGCTTTGATTGGAGAGATCATATATATCGAAAGAAGGAATTTTTTTCGCAAGACGAATCCATGAAATGCTTTTGGAATTTAAGACGCCGGGAAGCCGAGAAATGGTTTTCCCTCCAATCTCATTTTTCTCTCCATCGAGAAACACAAGCGAGGCTTCCATATCTTCACTCCGTATCCGACGCGCAATTTCATATGCGCGGGATCCGACCCCGGAATACTCGCCCGCATTCGTAATGATTCCAATAGTTTTTTTCATAGAGAGACCTTTACGTATGCCTCATGAGTCTTTCGCGCAACATCTTCCCATGAAAATTTCTGTACGCGCTCAAGCCCTCTCCTGATAAGATCTGACTTCTTTTGCTCATCGGATATAAGCGCAAGCATTTCATGCGCAAGATTCTCGATAAACCCTTCATCATTCATGCGATCTGCGAGGTGCGATTTTTGGAATGGCACAATAATTCCGGCATCCCCCACAACCTCCGAAAGAGGTCCGCCATTACTTACAATCACGGGAGTGCCGCATGCCATTGCCTCTTGCGGAGGAAAGCCCCAGCCTTCGTAGACCGAAGGCCATACAAAAATGTCAGCTTGAGAATACAGCGTGGGAAGTTCTTCGTATAAGACATTTTCTCGAAATTCCACCCGATCCTGCAACTTATAATTTACAACTGTCTGCATGCTGGCATCTTGCTTATGAGCCTGTTTTCCAACAATAAGCAATTGATGCGGAACCTTGTCCGCAATTGCGGCAAAAGCGCGAATAAGAGAAGAGACATTTTTCCGGCGATCTTTCGTCCCGACGAACAGGATGTAAGGCGCTGCGTCTCGCGAGATTTTATTACTAGGACGGAAATGCGCAGTATCCACCGCAAGCGGCGTAACCGTAATCTTGTCGCCTGCAATATTGTAGCGTTCCATCATATCGCTTCGGCTTTGTTCGGAAATTGTCATAATATGACTTGCATGCCTTGCTGCATGTTTCAGAACGGCAGGCCAGTAGAGCCGCCGAAGTGGCGATTGGCTCTCCGGCAAAAGCAGCGGAATAATATCGTAAATCGTTACGACGGTAGACCCTATTGCTGTTCGAGGCAACGCAGCTTTCGTAAAATGGGACACGGAAGGCTTGCGCGATCGGATATGGCGCGCAACAGGATATGAAAGCCAGTACGGCAGCAGCACTTCAGAATGCAACGGAATAACAGTTTCTTTCACTTGAACGAAGCTTCCCGCTGCACTGGCATTGCCATACAAGAGCTCCAGCTTGTCATTCGGATAGAGAGAAGCGAGATGCGAGATAAGCTCCCTCGTATACGTTGTAACACCTCCGCGCTTTTGTGAAAGCGCTCGTGCCTCAATGATGACGTCCATAGTCTTGCTGCGTTTGCGTAAGAATCGTTTCTATTGCGCCGGCAGTACGGTCAAGTGCATACATTTTTACATCTTCCTTATTTTGCCGAGAAAACATCTCTCGCATAGCAGTGTTTGTATATATGTTCTTCACTGCTTCAATGATAGCCTGAACGTTATGGGGAGGAACAAGAAGCGCATTCTTTCCGGGGACAAGAAAATCTTTTTGTCCGCCATCATTCGCCGCTACAATTGGCAATCCTGCATTCATCGCCTCCAGAAACACGATTCCAAATCCTTCATGCTGGGCTGCAGATACATAGAGTGAAGCCGCATGCAGTATCTGGAACTTTTTTTCTTCATCCACGCGCCCAAGCAATTGAACGCGGTTTTCCAGTCCATATGCATAAATACTTGCCTGAAGAGATGCCCGAAGCGGCCCGTCTCCGATAATGGCAAGCTTTGCATTTGGAATTTCTTTCCACGCACGCAGGAGGACATCATAGCCTTTCCGAGGCACAAGTCGTCCGATAGAAACGCACAAGAAATCATCTTCTTTATATCCAAGCGCCTGACGAGACACAAGTGGAAATTCTTGTTTTTGAAATCCAATCGGAACTACGGCAATATCTTCTTTCACTCCATGGAGTTCCAAGGTTCTTGCTTTCGTATCATGCGATATGGCGGTACGCGCATGCGCGGAAGAGGAAATCCATCGAATCAGCATACGAAATATTCCGTGGCGATGCGGAGAAACTCCTTTTGAAGGATCATACACATCTCCGCCGATAAAGGTGAGAACAAATGGAATATGAAATAATTTTGATAACAGTGCAGCGGGAAGACCGGATGGAATGACAAATTGCGCATATATCACATCAATCTTTGCCTGAAGCAGCAATCGTATTCCGGCAAAGAGCGCAGCGGGAGCAAAGGTAACAAGAGAAAATAGAGACGCCGTCGGAAGAGTGCCGCGGCCGATTACCCGAACACGATGAATACGCACGCCGTTTTGCACTTCCTCTTTTAGAAGCCCCGCATACGCCGTTGTAAGGACGTGCACAGTATGCTTCTTCGCGAGATACTCCGCAATATCCCGGCTGGCAACTCCTCCGCCTCCGCCTAAAGGAGGATATTCAAAATTAATCAGAAGTATATGCATACGTCAGTCTATCGCCCCTGCCTACCGGCAGGCAGGCTCTCCACTTTCAGCTCTGGATTCTGAATAACCGCATTTCCTGAATCAATATTAGTAAAGACAAAACGAGTTTCCATTTCATGCAGAACCGCTTCATACACGACTTTCCCTCGTTCTATTCGAGAAGAAATTTCCTGCCCGTTCGTGCGCAGAATTGGTGCGCTTGCACCCGCTTGCTGCTCGAAGGAGAGCGATATTGCCCTCTCTTCTCCCGTGATGTTTACCAGAACGAGAGAAGCCTCGCTCGGAATTTCCGCAAAAACACTGTTTCTCTTCGGATCGTAGCCAACATGCTCCCAGCCATCGCCCCTCATCAGGAAGACACCGTCGCTGCGGGTAGCCGCATCAGGATTCAAGCTATACAAATCAGCGTCATGAAACGGCTGTTTCGTAAAACCATCGCTTTTTGCAAAGAGCTCATCGATCGCGTCATTTTGCGTTTTCGAAAGAGAGTCCGTATGGACAATGACCGCATACGCATCAAGCCACTGCATCGCTTCCGGCAATGTTTCCGCAATATTCTGATTAAAAAATTCGTTTCGATTTTCGAGCAGCTCCGTGGTTCGCAAGTAGAGCAGCTGGCGAACGCCGGGCGATGCTTTTTCGC
>CAZPRL010000014.1:0-10743 GCA_964589385.1 uncultured Candidatus Saccharibacteria bacterium
CTTTCGCCGTCTCCCCTTTTTCAATAGTTCCGCCAAGGAAAAACCATTTCCCCGTGCTTTTTGTATTCACGAGCAATATTTTTCCTTCATTCATAACTATTGCATATGCAGCTTGGCGAAATACTAGGTTATCTGCATCAACAAGCTTCTTTTCTCCGTATAGGGTTATGCACTCAATTGCTTTATTCATATGCTCAACCTAGCACAAGAATTGCGAGTACCCAAACAGCATAAGACAGCCTACACTACAGAGTATGATACCCACTATTCTTGCGCTTGGTACAGGAGCTGCGGATTCAACAAAATACTATCAAACGGCTTTTTTAATCCAAGATGAAACCACTAATCTTCTGGTAGATACCGGTGGAGGAAGCGGTATTCTTGCGCAATTTGACCGATTCGGTGTTGGGCTTCACGACATCCAAAATATTTTTATAACGCATAAGCATATCGATCATATATTCGGATTATTCTGGATTCTGCGTTTTCGAGGAGCGGCAATCGCATCCGGAAAAGCGCCTGACCTGACAATCTATGCACCGAAAGAAAATATCGCGCTTATACGGCAAGTATCTGCAATGTTCTTAAAAGAAAAAGTGCTTGCGCTATTTGATGTGAAGATATTTTTTATTGCTACGGATGATCATGCCGAAATTTCACTGAATAATTGGAACATTCAGTTTTTCGATACCCAAAGTAAAAAAGAAACTCAACGGGGATGCGCCATTACGCTTCCTGATGCTAAAAAGATTGTTTTTATAGGCGATGAACCATACACGGATACCTTGCTTTCCTACTGCAAAGAGGCTGATTATCTTTTTCACGATGCATACTGCCTGGAACAAGATCGCGAAACGTTTCATCCTGAAGAAATATCGCATTCCACGGCAAGAGAGGCTGCAAAAAACGCACAGATCATAGGCGCTAAAAATCTTATTCTTTTCCATACGGAAGATACGGCGACGTTCGGCAAACGAAAAGAATTATATTCCGAAGAGGTTCAAAAAGAGTACTCTGGCAATGTGTTTGTGCCGGATGACGGAGATATCATCGAAATAATTTAAAACCATTATGAGCGCAATTAAAAATATCATCTTTGACGTTAGCGAAGTACTGACCATGCACCAGCATGACCAAAGCTGGTCAAATCAACTATTGGCGGATGAATACGGAGTTCCGATAGAGAAAATACAAGCATTCTTTGATGAATACATTGAAGCGGGAAGAAAAGTGCATGGGATGAGAATTGAAGAATTTTTGGATAAAAGAACTGTAGATTTAGGGCCTATTCCCATTTCGGCGATTCTCGCATCCGGACAACGATATGCAAACGATATTGTTCTTAATATGGAAATGATTCATGTTTTAGAAAAATTGCATAAGAGTTATCGACTTTTTGCGCTTACGAATACGTGGAAACCGGGGCATCCGTTCAAAAAAGATTTGGAGCAGTACTTTGAAGCATTCGTACAATCGTGCGATATCTACCTTAGCAAGCCGGATCCGGCGGTATTTCAGCACATGATAGATACATACAGCCTAATTCCCGAAGAAACTCTCTTTATCGACAATAGAATTGAAAATACTGCGGCGGCAGAGAAACTTGGAATGAAAACAATTCATTTTGTAGGCGCGGAGCAGTGTATTGAAGATCTTCGCAAATTGGGAGTTCTTGAGTAGAAAAAAAGCGGCATCTTGCGATACCGCTTTTGGATGCTCTATCTTGGCAGAGCAAGCCACTCTTTTTTGGAAATGTAATATGTCAGCTCATCTGGGTAACTGTCTCCTCGACATTGCCATTCGGGAATACAGCCGACCTGCTGAAAACCCGCAGTGGTATGAAGATGCTTGCTCGGTTCATTGTGGCTATATACATGCGCACATATAACGCGTAAATCCAATTCCCGAAACGCATACTTCAAAAGCAACTCGTACACCACGCTTCCAATGCCCTTGCCACGGAATTCCTGATCACCGATATATATCCCTAGCTTCCCATGGCGATGGCGAAGAGATATCTCGTGAATTCCCGCAGTGCCGATGAGTTTTCCATCTACACAAATAGCAAATGGGATATGTATCGGATTTCCCCTCTGCGAAATAGAGCTCCGCAGCCAATCCAGCACTGCTTCCAGCGTTACAGGATAATCAACGTTGAGAAGTTGGCGAAGCTCTTCCGTATTCCTCCACCTGCCGATGCAATCCGCATCGTCGATATGAAGAGGACGCAGAACAACCGCAAGGCCTTCCGGCGTTTGCCCTTCAAGAAATTTCCATGTTTCGTACGACATCTTATATTTCCTTTAATAAAGAACACGAGCATCTTGGCGCCATTCAAGCATTTGAATTTAAAACACCTCGCGTACTCGGCGAGGTGTTTCTTGGAAAAGTGTAGGTTTATCCTACAAGCAACATCTGGCCGAATACATAAAGCGATGCGTTACGCGGTGAACGCACATTAGTCTTGATGTTGGCGATAGTTATATGTTGCTTAGTCATATATACAGAATACTTGAATACCATTAAAATGTCAAAAAAATCAATTTGTACTTCTCAATGCTTTTCGGGGCTATACAGAGCGAGAAACGCTGCTACGCTGTTGAAAATATCCTGCTTTTTTGCTTCTTCAATAGTAAAGAAGCCGATTTCTGCACATTCGTCGGATGGCGTAAAGTCTAAATGTTCAAGCTTTGTTTCATATATGACAAATGTAAACCATATCCCTTTATCTTGTTGGTCTGGATAAAAATACGACGGATGATCGGCAATCCATGTGGTCGCAAGGTCCATTTCTTCTTGTATTTCTCTTGCAAGGCAAATCTGCGGGGTTTCTCCCCAATCCATTCCACCGCCGGGCAAATCCCACTTTCCCGATTCATCTTTCGTGAGCAAAATCTTCTTATTTTCATCAAAAACAAGCGCTTTGATGCTCGTTCGGTAAAATGTGGTTTTCTCTAACATCCCTACAGCCTATCATGCGCTAACAGAATTGCCAGCACCGTGTCGACGCCTTGCAACTCCCCGCTCTTTGCCATTGCGAGTGCTTCGGAGAAAGGCTTGATGAGAACTTCTATATCTTCATTTTCGTCAAACTGTTGATCTGCGGTTTTTTGGGCATTTTTTGCAAGATAAAGATGCGTATTGTCCCCTTTTGCTTTTGTAGAATTCTTATAGAAATACCCCAAATACTCCCAATCATCCGAAGTAAATCCTGTTTCTTCCTGCAGTTCGCGCTTTGCGGCTTGCAAAGGATTATCTTCTCCATCGTCCATATACCCTGCCGGCAATTCCATAATTATCTCCCCCGCACCATGCTTATACTGCCGAACAAGAACTACGTTGTTTTCCGGCGTTATTGCAAGAATAATTACGATGTCGTTAAAAATTGCGAGAAAATAATCATCAATAATCTTTCCCGGTTTTATTTCTACCGTATCTCTGCGAACTTTGTACCACTTCTCGTTCAGCGCCCATTCGGATTTTAATAGTTTCCATGGTTTTATCATACGTGCATTATACCCGATCAAACTCTACCGATTTTCCAAAAAAGAGCGTGGCTTGTTTGGATACTTTCTCCGGATCTCCCGTAGTCAGATAGACATGCTCCCTTGTTTTTTCTATGTGGACGTCTATTTCGCTGTGGCGCGCGAGATACTCTTTTAAGCTTTTTGCCACGATACTGGGTTGGTGGAAGAGTTTTGTTTCTTTTGGCAATGCTTTTTTGATCGTATCGGCAATGAGTTCGTAATGCGTACAGCCAAGCAATACCGCAGACAAAGGAGAAGCTTTTTGCAATCTTTGTACGCACGCAATCGCTTCTTGCTGTACGCGAATATCTCCGGGACCATACTCTTCTATCGCCCCCGCGAGGTTGTTGCATGCAACTTGGACCATGCGGATATTCGGGCGGCGCTTATGGATTTCTTGTTCATATGCCCCGGACTGTACGGTGCGCTTGGTCGCAAGCACGCCGATGGTTCCGGTTATGGAAGAGTCTCCGGTTATCTGTTCAATGGTCGGGACAACAATGCCCAGCAGTTTTTTTGTAGGCCATGCAGACAGAAGCCATGTTTGCTGCAAGTGGCGAAGCGCAACTGCGGAAGCCGTATTGCAGCCGAAAATGACAATTGCGCAGCCGCGAGAAAAAAGCATATCTACCCCCTGCTTCGTATATTCTATAATTTCTTCCGCACTTTTTTCCCCATACGGCGCACGCGCATTGTCGCCCAGGTACATAGTCGCGTACTTCGGAAGCTCGCGCTGAATTTCCCGCAATATCGTAAGCCCGCCGTATCCGGAATCGAATACGCCAATCATGCCGCCGCTTTGCGCGCCCTCCACCATGCTTCGTTATTTTTGTACCACTCAATAGTTTCCTTGAGCCATTCCTCAAAACTGTGCTCCGGCTGCCAAGAAAGCTCTTGGTGTATTTTGGTCCAATCCACCGCGTATCTGCGATCATGTCCGAGCCTGTCTTCCACATGCGTAATCTTATCTTCCGGCATTCCCATAATTTCCAAAACTTTTTTCGCGATATCCATGTTTGATACGTCTTGCTGCATGCCTCCCACCAAATATGTTTCTCCATTTTTTCCGCCTGTCAGTACCCTGTCGATTGCACGGCAATGGTCTTCCACATACAGCCAATCGCGAACATACAGCCCGTCGCCATATATTTTTACGTTTTCGCCATCCAAAAGATCCGTAATCATACGGGGAATAAACTTTTCCGGATACTGATAGGGGCCAAAATTGTTCGAGCAGTTCGTAATCGTAATCGGCAAGCCGTATGTTTCGTGATATGCGCGTACAAGATGATCCGATCCTGCTTTTGAAGCGGAGTATGGGCTGTTTGGCTGATAGGAAGTGCTCTCGGTAAACTTTTCCGGACTATGGAGCTCGAGGGAGCCAAATACTTCATCAGTTGAAATGTGATGAAACGGAATATTTTTCTTCCGGGAAGCCTCTAATAAGACAAATGTGCCTTTTACGTTCGTTTCTACAAATGCGCCGGGACCGATAATCGATCTGTCTACATGGGATTCCGCCGCAAAATGCACGATGCGGTCCGCTTTCTGGACAAGTTCGGCGACCAGTGCTTCGTCGAGAATATTCCCATGAACGAACGTATAGTTGGGATTTGCCGCAATATCTTGCAAATTCTCCTCGCTTCCCGCATAGGTAAGCGCATCGAGGTTGATAATGGCATCTGTCGGGTGACTTTTCAGCCAATAGCGAATGAAGTTTGATCCGATAAATCCTGCCCCGCCTGTTACAAATAATGTCATACTGTGAGTATATCAGTCCTTACGGATAAACAGGGGCTCTGCAGGCTTTGCAATCGGCTTTGCGGAAAGCAGGCTGGCAATTTTTTCAGAAGTTTCCGGCAAGAGCGCCTGCAGGGCTTTTGCAATACCTGAGATACCGGAGAGAACGTCTGCAAGAATTAATCGCAGTTCTTCTTCTTTTCCATTTTTTGCCAGTTCCCACGGCTTTTTCTCATCGATAACGCCATCGAGCCGCGCAATTTCATGCCAAATATCCGTAAGCGCACGATCAAACGCCAGCTGCTGGATATGCTCGCTTACATCGAGCGTACTTGCGGACTCGAATTGCAAATCAGGACAATTCTTTTCAACAAGCGCCAAGGTACGCGAAACCAAATTGCCGATTCCGTTTGCAAGCTCGCTGTTGTACCGCTCCTTGAGCCGATCGCGCGAGAAATCGCCGTCGTTTCCGAATGGAATCTCCCGAAGCAGATAGTAGCGGATTGCGTCGAGCGGATACTCTCCCAGCAATTCCTTCGGATCGATGGCATTGCCGAGGCTTTTGGATATTTTCTGTCCGTCTATAGTGAAAAAGCCATGCGCGAATACTTTCTTCGGAAGCGGCAGCTCTGCAGAGAGCAGCATTGCGGGCCAGATTGCGCAATGAAATTTGATAATATCTTTTCCAATCAGATGCAGATCTGCCGGCCAGAACTTTTCATATTCGCCGTTTGGGTATCCTGTCACGGTCAGATAGTTAATCAGCGCATCAACCCATACGTATACCGCATGGGTTTCATCTTCCGGAAAACGAATCCCCCACTCCTGCGACTGCCTGGAAATGGAAATGTCCTGCATTTCATCTTGGATATATGAAAGCATCTTGTTGCGCGCAGATGCGGGGGCTACCGCATCGGGATTTTTTTCATACCATGCAAGCAGCGCTTCTCGATATGCGGACAGCTTGAAGAAATAGTTTTTCTCTTCGATAATCTTCGGCTCTGTTTTGTGAATCGCGCACTTGCCCTCCACGAGATCTTTCTCGGCAATAAATTCTTCGCATCCCACGCAGTAATACCCTTTGTAGTCGCCCAGGTAAATATCTCCTTTTTTCTGCATTGCGGAAATCATTGCCCGGACGGCAACGGCATGTTCGGGCATTGTGGTACGGATAAACGCATCGTACGAAATATGCACTTCATCGAACGCCGCTTTCCAAAGCTCCGCCATGCCGTCTACATATTCCTGGACCGGCATGTTTTTCGCCTCTGCCGCCTCGACGTTTTTCTGAGAATTTTCATCCACTCCGGTAGAAAGAAGAACTTCACTCCCCTTTGCACGGAAATGGCGCGCAAGCACGTCCGCGGCAATGGCGGTATACACATTGCCGATGTGGGGCTTTGCGTTTACGTAATAGATCGGCGTGGTAATAAAGTATTTTGCCATATTGCTTCAAGTCTAGGTTAGGGGAGTAGATTGTCAACTTCTGCCTAGGGGTATCGCGTAATGCTCACGCAATGCGGAAAGCTCATAGAGATACAGCGGCGCGCACTTCTCCTGCCGATACGTATTGAGCGAGTGGATATCTCGAAATGCGAACGCATACGAGAGCACGAGTGTTTTTTCGCCGATGGGCTGCTTTGCTAAGAACTTCCCTACCGTGTCCATGTGCTTTGGCATAAGAAATAAAAAAACGAGCGTGGCATCTTCGGGTAATGTTTTCTTAAAAAAATTTCCGTATACCATGCGGGACTTTTTGAAGCGGAACGTGCGGACCCATGCAACTGCCCACATAATGGGAGACAATTCATATCCGACCGTGCGGGCTCCGCGATACGCCGCTTCGCGCACAATACTTCCGTCTCCCGCCCCCAAATCAACCACAATGTCTTTGTTGCTTATGCCGATATCATCAAACGCTTTTTTTACTACCGACATGCGCGTAGGCGCCCACGGAGCGCCTATGAATCCCGCGTATGCAGTAGGTATCAGCAGCGCAGACCCGAGGAGCGCCGCGATAATCCACCAATCCATTTATGTAGATTTTACTTTGAGTTTTCGGGTGACCGCTGCGTTTGCTTTTGGAATACGAATCGTCAAAACGCCGTTTTTGATTTTTGCTTCGGCTCTGTCTGCGTCAATTTCAATCGGAAGAATAATCGAGCGGGAAAACGTGCCCCAGTAGCATTCTTGATAAAAGTAATCTTCCGGGTCGATGGTGTATTGCGGTCTGCGCTCTCCGCGAATCGTTACCATGTCGTTCGTAATAGACACATCGAGGTCTTCCGGAGAAACTCCCGCCACCGTGCTCTGCACAATAATGCTTTCGTCATCTTGGAATACATCTACCGTAAGCTGGCCTTCCTGCTCTTCTTCGTGGGCTGCGCCTCCGGCATCTTCGTCGGAAAAATCATCTTCATCGTCTTGTTCCGGCTCTTCCATGACAGTACCCATGTCTTCTGCATTGTAGGCATCCTGATCCGGATGATGCACCTCAAGCTCTTCTTCGGTATCATTCATAACCGGAGCGCTCATTACTTTTGCGCCGGTTAATCTTTCAAAAAAACTTCGTGGTTCTTGTGGCATATGCTTTCCGTCAGTATAACAAAATAGTATTCACTTCACTATAGCGCACCTGTGCATAACGTTATTTCTCCGGCCATGCTTGTATCATGAGCAATTGCGGCTCGCTGTTTTCCTCTTTTTGCATGTGCGAGAATATCTCTTCGGTTATAAACGGCATGAACGGATGCAGCATGGTTATTGCCTGCTGCAAAATTACAAGCAACGTTTGCTGGCGCGAGAGTTTCGCCTGCTCATCTTCTCCCGCAAGAATTTCTTTGCTTTCCTCAATAATCACATCGGCAAATCGGTGCCAAACATAATGATAGAGTTTTTCAGATGCAAGATGGAACCGGTACGCATCCATATCTCCCGTTACTTCCTGCGCAACATCAGCAAGCTCTTGCAAAAGAACCTTGTCGGCATCGGACAAAATTGCCGATTCGTCTTTACTGACTCCTTCCGTACTTGAGAATACGAATCGGGAAATATTCCAGAGCTTGTTCGCGAAATTCTTGTACGCTTTTATCTTATTTTCCGCCAGCGCCGTATCGCTTCCGGGCGCATTTCCCACCACCAGCGCCATGCGCAGCGCATCTGCGCCGAATTTGTCGACAAGCTCAAGCGGATTTATGACATTCCCCTTGCTCTTGCTCATTTTTTTCCCCTGCGGATCGTTCACCAGCCCATGCAGATACACCGTGTGAAATGGAACTTGTTTTTCCAAGTAGAGGCTGAATATCACCATGCGAGGCACCCATTTGAAAATCAAATCGTGGCCTGTCTCCATGACGTCTGTCGGATGGAATGTTTTCCAATCTTCCCCGCCGCTATACCCGAGCGCAAGCAGGGGCCATTGCCCGGATGAAAACCACGTGTCGAACGTGTCGGTGTCTTTTTTTAATTCCCCCTCGCATTTGGGGCATGCAGTTTGCGTATCTTCAAGATCAGGAAATGCGTGCTCGCAGGATACGCAAATCTTTGCGGGAATTGGAATCCCCCACACGATTTGCCGAGAAATGTTCCAGTCAATCGTATGCTCCATCCAGTACGTAAAGATTTTTTCGTAGTTATCCGGAATAAACGTTATCTTCCCTTCTTTCACTGCGGAAAGCGCAGACTTGGCGAGCGTGTCCATCTTTACAAACCACTGATCCATTACTTGCGGTTCTATGACTGTATTGCATTTATAGCAGCAAGGGACGTTATGGGAATACTCTTCGTCAGTTTTCACGAGCAATCCTTTTTCTTTCAGCTTTTCAATAATCTTCGACCGCGCATCTTTAATTTTCATTCCCGCAAATTCCCCCGCAATCGGAAGAAGCTTTCCCCTCAAATCAATAATCTGCTCTTTGGGAAGATTATGCCGCTTTGCTATTTCAAAATCCGCCGCATCATGCCACGGCGTAATCGTCATGACGCCTGTGCCAAACTCCATATCAATAGCGTCATCTTTTATAACAGTCGCTGTGACAGATCCATTCATCCACTCCGCTTCAAATGTATCGCCATGGCTGTACTGCGCATATCGCGTATCGTCCGGATGCATCACTACATATTTATCGCCGAACTTTGTTTCCGGACGCGCCGTGCCTATGACAAACGGACCGTATTGCAAATAATACAGCGGGTCTTTCTTTTCCTCTCCCACCGTTTCCACATCGGAAAGCGTGGTTTGATGCTTCGTGCACCAGTTCACGATTCGTTTGCCGCGGAACACCAGGTTGTCATCGTACATTTTTTGGAATGTTTTCTGAACTTCTTTTACCACTTCCGGATCGAGCGTAAATTTCTCGCGCGACCAGTCGCACGATGCGCCCATGCGCTTTACCTCTTCTTCCATGTGTTTTTTGTTTTCAATCGTAAAATCGTATATCTCCTTATATAGCTCTTGAGGATCCATGGAAAAACGCGACCTTCCTTCTTTTTCGAGCTTCTTTTCATACACAATCTGCGTTTCAAAACCGGCATGATCCGCACCGGGAACCCACAATGCCTTAAAGCCTTGCATTCGCTTATAGCGGGTTATAATGTCTTCAAGCGTAATAAAGAGCGCATGTCCCGCATGCAAATGGCCGTTGGCATTTGGAGGAGGCATAATGACAGTAAATGGCTTTACATGGCGATCAGGAAGGTTATCGGGGTTAAAAAAGCCGGACGATTCCCAGGCTTCATATATCCTGCTTTCCGTATCTTTGGCCTCATAAGGCTTTGTGAATTTTTCATGCATAAGATATGCATAGTATGCCCCACAACAGGCAAAAATCAATCTGGCAGATTTCCCGTATTGTCTGTAAGCTTGTTTTCAGATGTCATATACCATTGCTATTGAGCCAGTGGGGGGGATTACGCAAGAAGCCTCATTAGATGGGTTTACTTGCAATGCGGCCCAAAAAGCCTGCATGCCTGCCTTTGTCTTCAGCGTTGCAGGGCAAACGGGGTTTCGCCGAGCGCTTGAGCATCTTGTGGAATGCCGAAAGAAAGACTGCGTATCGCTTCGCAAAAAAGTTCGCGAAAGCATGCATGACAAAATCAAGTGGCTTTTTTCTGAACAAGTTCTGCTTGGCTGCATAGAATGCCAGACTTCCCTGTATGGCACAAGAAGCCCGATGAATCTCAATGACAATAAAAACTTTGCTTCTATCGCATTGCATTTATCTTCTTGCGCCCATGAAGGATGCGCAAAATTGCGCCGCAGCGTACTGCTTACCGTCCGTGATTCCGTAAGCCCGAGCGCGACGAGCAAAGATTTGTTTTAGCTACCGTTCCCCTCACCCTAACCCTCTCCCCGTCCGGGGAGAGGGAAACTATCTAGAAAATTCCTCGATATTCACCCTTGCTGCGGCATCAATCTCCCGCCAGTTTTTTGTCCGCCCTGCCTCATACGCAAATACTCCCGCCTGGCCGATCATTG
>CAZPRL010000015.1:0-9954 GCA_964589385.1 uncultured Candidatus Saccharibacteria bacterium
CATGCTCCGGATTCACATACTCTGCGGCTGACCCCAGCAGCTCCGGCATACTAGAGACATTCGAGGCGACAACCGGGGCCCCGCACGCCATAGCTTCCAGCGGAGGCAATCCAAATCCTTCGTATAAGCTCGGAAACACAAACGCGCGCGCCTGTGAGTACAGTGCAGGCAACAGAGTGTGCGGAACAAACCCGGGAAAAAATACATCATTCTCAAGCCGATGGTCTTTCACATACTTGAGAAGATTGCTATATCCGGGCACCGGCTTCCCGGTAATAACCAGTGCTATTTCCGGATGTGTGTTTCGCACGATTCTGTAGGCGTCTAAAAGCCGAGTAAGATTTTTATGGCTCATCCATACGCCCACAAACAGCAGAAACGGCCGGTCATCTCCGAGCAAAAGCCGCGCCTTTTGCTTATCAAGAGAAGAAATAGGCTGAAAAAACTGCTCATCAATGCCTTCATAAATTGTCGTCATGGGAGACTTGCCCGCAAACGGCAGCGATGCGATATCTCGAGCCGTCGTATTGGAAACGCAAATGACGCGCCGCGCATGCCGAAGCGCATTGGAAAAAACCTGCTCATATGCAACCTGGTGAATAAACGATTGCCGCTTCTGTCCGGGAAATATAAAACGGGTAATATCATGAATAGTCACAACATACGGCCTGCGATAAAAAAGCGGCACATTGAAATGCGTAAAATGCACAAGGTCAGCGTCCAGGCGCTCAAGTTCCCAGAGAAATGTGGTCTGTTCGGCAAGGGAATAATACGAAGGATTCACTCCCTTGTATCTAAATATGTTTTTTGTATCCCCAATCTCTTTTTGCGCTTCTTCTTCACGGCCGTGAGGCACAAGAAGCGTATACTCATGGCTATCGCCATGGCGCAGCAATTCGGAGGCAAGGTTGCGGATATACCGACCTATCCCCGTCCACCAAAACGCCCGCGCATCGATTGCGATTCGCATAGAAATAGCATATCACACCACGCTTTTGAGAATATCGACTGTCTCGTGTGCGGCTTTTCTCCAAGAATATTCTGCAAGAATTTCTTTTTGCACCTCCAAAGACACACGCATGGGAGAAACCAGCAGTTCCTCCAGCACTGCGGCAATTTGCGCAGTGTTATACGGATCAACAAGCGTCGCCCATTTGCCGACAACCTCCGGAAGAGAAGAGTTGAACGAAACAACGGCGGGCGTACCGGCAAGCATGGCCTCAAGCGGAGGAAATCCGAACCCTTCGTAGAAGCTCGGATACACGAACAAATCAGCAGCCGCATACAGCGGCCCTTTGAACCGCTCTTCTACAAATCCAATTTCATGGATGCGATGAGCATATGCAGATGATGCAATTGCCTGGGCGATTCCTTTCTCTTTCCACCCTCGCTCTCCCGCAAGAACCAAATCATGCGGTACGCGATGAGCGATTGCGGAAAATGCCGAGATGACTCCCGCGATATTTTTTCGAGGCTCCAGCGTACCTATAAACAGCAAGAAGCGATCCGGCAGCTGGTATTGCCTAACAGCCGCCTGAACATCAAGCGGCCGGATAATATCTATCTTTGCAACGCCCGGGTGCACCACGCTGATGGTATTGGGATGGATTCCATACACTTCGATAAGATCCTGCTTGGTATATTCCGATACGGCAATAATATGGTCGGAATTTTCCAACAAATACCTCGGGCGCATAAGCGAATGCCAAAGCCTGCGTTTCATGGTGAGAAATTCCGGAAACCGTTCAAACGAAACATCATGCGCAACGGTAACAAGCGGCGTGGTATATGAAAGAGGCATCAGCCGCGCATTCGGCATGAACACAACGTCAATATGCTGTTTCAAAAGAGCATCCCACCTTGGCATAGAGAAGAGCCATTGGGACGCATTGAGCAGCTTATTCGGATAGCGAAACTCATGCACCACCACATTCTCGCGAAATGCAGGCAGGCTGACTTTTCGCGCGCTGTTGAAAAATACATGGTAGGTATTGGCAGGCTCGAACTGGGCCATCGCCTGGATAATGCGCGTTGTATATTCTTCTATGCCACTGTGCCTACCCTCCATGAGCGAGCGGACATCGATGGCTATGTGCATATGGTTACATTAGTGAGAGGTTCCCCGCCGCAATGATTCTCGAAAGAGCACAAACATATTCATGCCGAAGAACACGACCAGAAATACCGAAAGCGCAACAGGAAGTGGTGCAGCCGTTCGCACGCCGGTCCAAGGCTTGCTTGGAACTGCTCGAAATACCACGGAAGCATCATTCTTCTCATTATAATCCTCCACTTTTTCAGCAAGCACTTCCTGCAGCGCAGCGCTAAGCGCCTCCGCATCTTGCGCGGATTTTCCCAGTACGGAAATTTGCACAAGTTGAGGAGCGGATTTTTCCGCCTGCACCGCGCGCACAATACGCGATGCATCTTCGCTGGGAAGCGAAAGTCCTGCCTTTTGATATGCCGCAACAACAGTCTCCGGAGAAGAGATAAGTCCGGCAACCGTTGCGGAAAATATATCAGCGGCGGAAAGTGCATAATAGCCATCGTAGCGAAACTCTAAAGTGTCATCGCGAACGTCCATGGAAAACATGAGCGAACTATGCACTTCGTACGTAACCGGAATATTGGATGCAAGAGCATACGCGAGCGCAAACGACGCAATGCCGACGGCAAGCGTCAAGAAAAAATTGCGCGACAGCGCCCGGAGCGATTCAAAAAAAGACAGTGGGGCCGGAGAATGCATATCATATGATTATGCCCGAACGTATTGTTTTTGTACAAATGCGCGCAAGTCTTTTGCAAAGCGCTCTCGAGAAAATCGCTTCGCATGTTCCGCAATAGCCCTAATATCCCAAGAAGTCCGCTCCGATTCTTGCATTGCCGCCATAAGGCTCTCCGGCGTTTGTTTCGGAAAGAGGATGCCTGTCTTCCTATCAATAATCGTCTCAAGCGCTCCTCCCGCTCCGTATGCAATGGTGGGAATCCCGCTGGCAGCAGCTTCAAGCGGAGTAATACCAAAGTCTTCTTCTTGCGGAAAAAGCAATGCGCGCGCATTGCGATACAGTTCGGGCAAGTCCTCGTCCGGCACAAATCCGAGGAATTCGGTATGAGGACCGGCAATCTTTTTCAGCGCAGAAATTTCAGGGCCGGTGCCGGCGACTTTCAGAGCCCTTCCCATCTTCTCTGCTGCCGCAATTGCCAAATCAATTCTTTTGTACGGCACAAGCCGAGAAACGACAACGTAATAATCTTTCGATCCCTTAGCAGGAGAAAACCGATCAACGTCGACAGGCGGATACAAGACAAAAGACGGGCGATGATAATATTTCTGGATTCTCTTTGCTACATACTGGGAAAGCGTAAGGTAGATATCCGCTCGCTGGGAGGCCATATAGTCCCACAGGCGAACGTAGGAGATAGCCGGCGGAGCGAATTTCTTGAACCATCGATTGCCGGAAAACTCGCGCATATACCGATGGCTCCCATCCCAGGCATATCGAGTAGGAGTCATGCAATAGGAAATATGAAGCGTGCCGGGAGACGCAATAATCCCCTTGCCGAAACTGTGCGCGTTGGAAATCACAACATCAAACTGCGAAACATCAAACTGCTCGATTGCAAGCGGCATGAGCGCAAGCGGCAAGAATCGGTGCGATCTGCGCGCGCCCGGAAACCTCTGTAAAAATGATGTTCGGATTCTTCTTGGGTCAAACGCTACCTGGACCGCATCGCTATCGTGCACGAGCGTATATACCGGGGCATCCGGAAACGCCTCTGCGATTGCCTCCAGCACGCGCTCGCCGCCCCCCATGTGCGTCAAGTAGTCGTGGATAATGCACACTCGCATACGGACGAGCTATACGGCGTTTTTATCGCGGAATAAGATAGCGATTGTTTTGAGGATAAGAACGATATCCAGCCACAGCGACCAATTTTCAATATATGCGATATCAAGTTTCGCTTCTTCATCGAAAGAAAGGCCTGCATTCCCCGCAACCTGCGCCATTCCTGACACGCCCGGCTTAATCGTAAAAAGCTTCCGATGGTGCTTGTCGTACTTTGCGATTTCTTCCGGCAAATGCGGCCGCGGACCCAGCAGGCTCATCTCGCCCTTCAGCACATTAAACAGCTGGGGAAGCTCGTCAATCCGAAGTTTTCGGATAATGCGCCCCACCTTCGTAATGCGAGGATCGTTCTTCATTTTAAACAAAGGTCCTTTGCGTTCATTCGCATTCCCCTTCAGCTCCTTGTATTTTTCCTCCGCCTTCTTTCCCCCGTAGCGAGGACCGACGCAATATTCGATATGCATGCTTCGAAATTTCATGATCTCAAACGGAACCATATTCTTTCCAATTCGAATCTGGCGATAAAAAATAGGTCCGCGAGAGTCCCTGCGGATAAGAAGCGTGGTAGCCAAAAGAAGCGGCGAAAGGATAATGAGTCCCAATGCGGAAAGCACGATATCCAAAATGCGCTTTGCGATTCTCCCCCATCCGTCCAGCGGAGTGCGGGAAAGCTCAAGGAGCGGCACGATCCCGATCTGGCGATAGTGAACGTTGATAGCATGCGTCTCAAAAATATTCGGAACATACCGGTAATCAATTTTGTACTGCTCCGAAAAATCCAAGAGCACCAAATTATCTCCGTCCGGAAGCGAAGGATTTGTCTGGATGATTTCATCTATTCCATAAAAATTATAAATATTTTGCAGCGTATCCCACGCCACATGCTCCACCTCTCCGACCACGCGATACCCCAGTTCCGGCCGACGGGCAAAGACCGCCTTCAGTTCTTCGGCAAACCGCCCGTTGCCCGCGAGCACCACGCGATGCACCCCAAGCCCCTTGCCCAGCAGAAGCCGCTGAAATTTCCTGATCATCATCCGGCCGAACGAAACGAATACGAACGCAAACACATAGGCGCCAATTACGATAAAGCGGGACTGGAAGGCTTCGGCGCTTAAAAAGATATATAAGATAACCAAAATAATCCCAAGAGAAATACCCGAGAATATTTGCGTGATTTCATCCAAGCCGCGCCGCGTCACCCGCATCGCATACAGTCCGTTAGCCGCAAACACGGCAATAATAACAAGTGACACAATGCTTGCGAGCTGCATGTATTCCGCAAACGGCAAATCAAGTTCAAACACCGCAGGGCGAACTCCTTGCGCAATGTTGCTCAATCGAAAAGCGTACGCAGCAGCAGCTCCGAGAAGGAGGGCGATATAGTCGATGGGTACGAGCACTGCGCCAAAAAACAACTCGGAACGTTTCATGACATATAGTGTACGCCAGGAAATAGAATTGACAAACTGCTATTTTTCCGTAGCATATGTGATGCAGATGGATGGGCAATCGCTCGCAAGAGAGGAAAGTCCGGACACTAAAGAAAACGGTGACAGGTAACACCTGCCGCCCGCCGAAGCCGAAAGGCGAAGGTGGGTAGGGATCCCCTTTACGGGGGTGAAAAGTGCAACAGAAACAAACCGCCCCGTGGCGAGCGCAAGCGAGCTTTACGGGGTAAGGGTGAAATCGTGGAGTAAGAGCCCACGCGTATCTGCAGTAATGCAAATATGGGGCAAACCCCACCGAGTGCAACCTCAAGTATGTCTCGCAAGAGGCTAGGTAGAGGGCAAAGATCCCGCTAGCGATAGCGGCGACAAGACAGATGATTGTCTTCAATGACAGAATCCGGCTTATAGTCCATTTGCAATATAACAAAAGCCCCGCCTAAAACGGGGTTTTGTTATGCTGCATCCAATGCTTCATTTACGAGGCCGTCGGCTACCTTATTCTTCGCCCTCGGCACATGCTGAAATGTTACGGAGTCAAAGTACGGAAGAAGAATGCGTATTTCATTAAGAATTTTTTTCAGATCTTCATTCTTTACCCGGTACTCGCCCCTCACCTGCTTTACGACAAGCTCGCTATCCAAATAGCACATAAGATCCTTCACTCCTTCTTTCTTTGCGCGGGAAAGTCCGGCTAGTAAAGCCTGGTACTCTGCTTGATTATTCGTTGCTTTCCCTAAATATTTTTTAAACAAAATCGGAACACTGCCGATACCGGTCAGCACAAATCCAATCGCGGCGGGTCCGGGATTTCCCCGCGCCCCGCCGTCCGTATACAGCGTTGCTCGCTTCACAGTCCTGCAGGATCTAGCAGCAAGAACAGGAACGCTCTCTGAATTTTGTTACTCCGATAGCTCCAAGCAAGACTGGCCAGATAATAGCAACAGAAGCGTCAGAAAGAATATTCCATGCGTTCAGCAGAAAGGCGAGCGCAATCAGCGTAATAAACGCGGGCACTGCGCGATGGTGAGGACAACTGCAGTCTTTGCAATTGCCACATGTTCCTTCGCAATCTTCACATGTGTGCCCTGATTTATTGTCTTCGTGTTCATGAGTGTTTTCCATAGCGTTTTTGTTGTAATAAATATAAGTACTCTTATTGTACTCTTTTTTCAGAGCCGTTCAAGAAACACATCCAAGGACGTCTTCTTGCATTGTGCTTCAAGCGCCGCAAGGTCGTCGCTTGTGGGCCCGGCAAAACTGCCGCCCTCATCGTGCACAAGGTAATACATGACAGAAGAAGGGTTGGGCAAATGATCAATTCCAAGCGCATGGCCCAGCTCGTGCTCAAGCACTTGGGTTAAGTTCTGCATATCCGTAAACGTGTATATTGTAATAGCCCTGCCGCTATATTCTCCCTGCCCGAACTCTCCCTCATCGCCGAATTCTTCTTGCAGTCTTTCCACTTCTTTGTTATACGTTTTCACGGCCTTGTTCTCCGTATCCGCAAGTTTGTTCACTTGAGATGCAAGCGTATTGACGTTTGCCCGCTGCAGCTCAAGCTCGTTTCTTCTTGCCGAAAGAGACGCTTGGCGATTCTGAAACTCCTTATATTCCGCAGGAGATGCTCCGCCGGCGGCATTTGACTCTGCAATATCGGTATTCAGATTTTGCACGTCCCTCTCGTATGCAGCAACGCTCGCATCATATGCTTGTTGAGCTTTCAGGTATTGCGTGTGCAGATTATCATATTGCTCTTGCAGACCTTCCCGGCTTTGCGCGGTTTCTTCCAACTGGTCCGTAATTGTTTTTGCCCGATCGGTTCTCTCCTGGCGATCGTCATACAAAAGGTTAATCGTAAATGATGAATTCGGATCGTAGACAAATAGCTCTCTGCCGCTTGCCTGTTCCCATGCCAATTCCGCATTTTGGATTGCAGTAAGAAACTTCTCATGCGAAAGCCCGAAGTTTTTATCAAGCGTTCCGACGGAATACGCAATTTCTTGCTTGCATGGGGCAGGAAACAGATACAAGATGGCACCATAAAACAGGAGGCTAACGCTCGCAAGAAAAATACCGTATCGAATAGCTGTTTTCATACTGCTATCAGTATACCAAATCTATGCTGTACACTTTATCTTTATGGAACCGACACAAGAATATTGGAATATCGACAAGAATGCCGGAATGCTCCTGCAGGCCCTTATTCATACCGCTCGCCCGAAGAGAATCCTGGAAATAGGCACCTCCAACGGATACTCCGCCATACAAATGGGAATGGTCGCGAAAGAGTACGGCGGAACAATCCAGACAATTGAGTTTTTTCCGGAACGAATCCAGCTTGCGCAAGAAAATATCAAAGAAGCAAATCTTTCGGACACAATAGAAGTACTGCAAGGCGATGCCATGGAGATTCTGCCGAATTTAACGTCGTCAAAATTCGATTTCATCTTCCTTGACGCAAATAAAGAAGAATACGCGGACTATTTCAAATATTCCATGCAGATAATTTCACCGGGCGGAATCATCATTGCAGATAATACAATTTCCCACCGCAAAAAGCTTTCTGCATTTTTTGAAGCAATAAAAAACGAGCCCCGCGCAAATGCACGTGAGCTCGATATTGGAACGGGGTTGATTATTATCACCACCCCTGCAAAAAACTAGAATTCCCCCTTATAAAAAGTACCACCATCATATGCCCTTTCACTGTTAGGTACCGCTGGGTTGCGTGACCCGCCATGCACCATTGATCTTCCCCCAAATTTACAGTTAGGACATTCGGTTTCTCGAGAGCCTTGTTCGTGCCACAAGGGCTTTTTGCAGCCCTCACACGTATAGCTCGTGAGTATAGTTTCTCCGACGTGAATCGTCACAGGCACAACTCGACCAAACTCTGCTCTCCAGACGAGATGTGGCCGATGAACGCCTTTCGGAAGATATGAATCATACGGCCATCCGTTCGCATCCGATACAATCATCCTCTGCCCGGAAGATAACTTCATCCCGAAAGACAATCCTCTTTTCTCAAGCGCTCGCGCAATTTCTTCTATTGCCTCCTCAGAAAAACCCATCCTGCTAACAAAATCTTCTTTTGCCAGCTGAATAAGCTCTCCCACAAAGAATACTTCCTTTAAATACATTCGCTGAACCAAGAAATCTCTTAATTCGATTCCGCAGATCGGCACTAGAAGTACATAGTCATCAACGAGAGAATTCTTTTTAGCCATAAAGCACCTCCTTTTTTCTCAATTATTTTTCCGTTGTGAAGAACAAATGCTTAATATATCCTAGCATTATTCCTATAGAATGTCAATACTTCCCTTAGGCGCAATATCTTCCAATCGAAGCTCCAGACGCTCTTTGCCTCGAAATTCGCTCACGCCGATGCTCGCGAGCACATCAACGCGGTCGCCGAGTTTCTCGCTGTCTTTTCCGAGCCCGAATCCGATTCCGTCAATTTCCCTATCTCCCACAAGGAACGAAGCCTTGAGGTGATCATTACTTTTCCCTACCGTGCGCCCTGAAAGCATTTTCATATCCCGCAATATAAACAGCGGCTTGGGGTTTCCTTCTCCGAACGGCTCGAATGTTTCCAGAAGCGACGCGCTGTCCCATGAGATAATACTATGCGAGGCGATCGCGTCCGCTTGGTATACTTCTCCCGTTGTGCTGTCTTTCTCTTGAGAGAAATATTCTTTCAGTCCTTCCCGTATCTCCTCCAGCTTTTCCGGCAATACGGAAAATCCGGCAGCAGCCTTATGTCCGCCCAGCTTCAGCGTATGTTCTCGGACCGTTTCAAGGGCAAGCAGCACGTTGGCGCTTCCCGCGCCGCGGGCGGATCCCACCGCATGCGCAAGGCTCGTGTGCCCGCCTACCACGAACGCCGGCTTTGCAAACATATTCGCAAGCCTTCCCGCCACAAGCCCGACAATTCCTGCTGGCCACGCACTATTGGAAACGAATACGAACGGAAGCGAATGGTCGATATCAATATGCGCCTCTTCCATCATTTTTTTCGTAAGAGTCCTGCGCGCGTTATTGAGCTGTACCAATTTTGCAACCGCATCCTTGGCCTGTCCGGCATTGTTTGCAAGGAGCGCATTGAGCGCGCTTTGCGGATGCTCCATTCTTCCTGCAGCATTGAGTAGCGGAACAATGCGAAACGCCACATCTTCCGCGCTCATCGTTTTCGGATCAACGCGGGTTTGCGCGAGCAGCGCAGCAATACCGGGATTTTTCGTCCGCATAAAAATTTCTCTCCCGAATCGAACAATGGCACGGTTTTCTCCCAAGAGCGGCATCACGTCCGCAATTGTTCCGAGCATCACCAGGTCTAGCAGCCACTTTTCTCGATCTGCATCATCTGTATACGGAGAATCTTCATGCCTTAGCAGCGCCTGAGAAAATTTCCATGCCATCCCCGCTCCGCACAATTGTCCCCACGGGTAGGCTCCGTCCGGATGGCGAGGATGTAAAATCGCAAAGGCCTTCGGCAATACTTCGGGAATCTCATGATGGTCGACAATAATCACATCCACGTTATCCGCCGTAAGCATTTCAACCTCATCACGATTGCTTATGCCACAATCTACCGTTATCAATACATCAAATTCAGAACGCATAGAAACAAGCGCTTGCTTTGAAAGCCCGTATCC
>CAZPRL010000016.1:0-9876 GCA_964589385.1 uncultured Candidatus Saccharibacteria bacterium
CGCATATATCGTCATGGTTGTCATTACAAAACGATCGTTTGCGGTAAACTTAGTGCCTCTTCATCTGGGGATTATGCTTTTGCTTCTCGGGGCATCCGGCGCATGGTTATATACGGGCCCTTCGCTCATATTGCGGGCAACTGTCTTTATTCTCTTTAGCGCATATATTGCCTGGGAAGCGCATCGGAATAAATTAGTCCCTAACGTATTTTCTTGGATGAAAAGCAATTCTGCGCAAACTCTTTCTGAAGATATGCGCATCATCTGCTTTGCAGGCGCGTCCTTTGATCAGATGGGATGGACGAATCGCCAACACATTATGGATCGCTTTTCCCGGCAGGCTCCGGTTCTGTATGTAGAACCCCGCGTTTGGATTATCCGCTATTTCGCAGGGCACTTGATGCACCCGAAGAAGATCGGCAAATTGATTTCTCGCCTTTTTTCATATGAAAAAAAGCATGAAAATCTATTTATTAAATCGCAATGGAATATTATTCCGGGCTCCAGAGAATTTCGATGGATCAGCCGCCTTAATCATTTTCTGAACAGACGCTCGATTATGAAGACAGCTTCTCATCTTGGATTCCTTGATGGAAAAACAGTGATGTGGATATATGATACGGAAGCTGCAGAATACTTGCCGCTATTTCAGGATGCAACTATCGTATATGACTGCGTGGATAATCATGCGGCGCAAGCAGGAGTGAACCGCAATTCGAAACGGGTCCATACGGAGGAGCGCGCAATTTTAAAACGGGCGGATCTTGTGGCTGTAACATCCAAGCGACTACTGAAAATGAAGCGCCAGCATACGAAAAATATTCATCTGGTATTAAATGCCGGGGATGTCGAGCTATTCCAGAAAAAGCTTTTGCCGCAGGCGCAGGAGAATGCCCGCAAAGCGCTTTCTCATATACCGCATCCTATCTTGGGCTCTGTAGGCGCGCTTGATTCGTACAAATATGATTTTGATCTGCTCCTTACATCCGCAACAAATCATCCGGAGTGGCAATTCGTATTTGTAGGATCTCCTCTGGTAGACAAGAAAGTAAAGGCCTTAAAGAATCTTACGAAACTGAAAAACGTGCATATGCTTGGATCTGTTGTAAGAGAGCATGTACCTGCATACGTGGAATACTTCGATATCTGCTTGATTCCATACAAAGATAATACGTATAACCAGGCGAGCTTCCCGCTGAAGTTCTGGGAGTTTATGGCAACAGGCAAGCCGATAGTGGTGTCCGGAGTACCGGAGCTTAGGGAATACGAAGAGCTCATATCATATGCAACAAGTGCAAAGCAATTTTTGAAGCAAGTGAAAGAAATTCTCGCATCGGGCGCAAAGAAAGATGCTGCTCGGGCAGAGCTTGCAGCCGAGCACACATGGGAAAAGCGAGCCAAAGAGCTTATGAAGCTTTTAAAGAAGACGGTAAAATAAACGACATATGAACATCGCATTTGATGCATCCGACATGTGCACGGGAAGAGCGGATGGGACTACCCGGTATACGACGGAGCTGGCTAAGCGGTTGCCTGGATTGGGGAAAGAGCATATGTGGAGTTTCTACGGAGATTGCCCCACTCCGCCAAGTCTGTTGACTGGGCTACGCGGGGCAGCCCAAGAAAATACATTATGGAAATCGTCTATCCATTCCTTGGGCTGGACTCAAACAAGATTTGCATTTGAACTTCTCAAAGACCGGCCGGATGTGTTATTTATGCCTATTCAGCAGCTGCCGATATTGCGCTGGCCGAACATGAAAACAGTTGCGGTTATTCATGACTTGGCATTCCATGAATATCCGGAGCAATTCCGATACAAGGACTGGCTCTTGCTCCATACATTCAGCGCGCAAGTGGCAAATGAAGCAGATGCGATTATTGCGGTATCGCAAGCGACTAAAGATGATATTAAAAAATATTATGGCAGGGAGGAGAACGTGCATGTGGTTCATCACGGCATAGATCATGACCGATTCCGCGTATTTTCGGATGCGGAAAAAGCGGAAGGACTAAAAAAATTGCAAGAAAAATATCCCGCCCTTCGACAAGCTCAGGGTAAATACATCTTATTTGTCGGGCAGATTCAGCCGAGAAAGAATATTGGGAGGCTTGTGGAGGCGTACGAACAGTTAGGGGGGGAGGGGAGCGCGAAGCTGCAACTCGTTATCGCCGGCGGACATGGCTGGAATAATAAAGAAATATATAAGCGCATTGATGAATCGCCCGCAAGAGAAAATATTATTCTCACAGGCGCCGTGCCGGATGCATTGCTGCCTGCGCTGTATGCCAATGCACAAGTATTCGTTTTACCCAGCCTGCAAGAAGGCTTCGGGATCCCTCTTATTGAAGCCGCCGCTTGCGGAGCCCCGCTTATTACCAGTAATGTATCAAGCATGAAAGAAATTGCATCAGATGCTGCCGTATTAATAGACCCCATGAATGCATTATCTATTGCAAACGGTATTCAAAAAGTGCTTGCGGAAAAAGACGAATTGCAAAAAAAGAGCATTGCTCTTGCGCAGCGCTTTTCTTGGGAAAAAACCGCACAAGAAACTATACGCATATTGAGGGGGGTGATTTCTGTATGACACTAGAAAGTATTTCTCTCCTCGGCGTTATTGGCGCGACAATCGCAAGTATCGTTATTGGATTTATCTGGTACGGACCGTTGTTTGGAAAACAATGGATTGCCATGATGGGCTGGACTCCCGAAGAAATGGATTCGCAAAAGCAAAGCGGGATGGCAAAATCCTATACTTTGATGACACTCGGATCTCTTGTATCTGCGTATATTCTCGGTAATTTTGTTCAGCTTGCCGGAGCGGTTACCGCATGGGATGGAGTCACCGTAGGATTCTTTGCATGGCTCGGATTTGCAGTGCCTCTTCTTTTGAGTTCTGTTATTTGGGAAGGAAAACCATGGAAATTGTATGGCTTGAACACAGGCTATCAGCTTGTGGCATGGTGCGCGATGGGCGCGATAGTAGCGGTATGGGCGTAGATTCCTCTCGCTGTGCTATGATGGATAGTATACGATAAAGAGGAATCCTCTTATGCGCCAAGCATCAATTATTATCGTTAACTGGAATACGGGAAAACTCCTTGCAACATGCCTTGCGAGCATTGCCCGTTTGCCGGAAATCAAGAATCTTCGCCAAGTCATCATAGTAGACAATGCATCTACGGATAAGTCTCTTGCCAATGCTCGAGCGGCTTCGTCCGAGCACGGATACATATTTCTTGAGCAATCCGTAAACAAAGGCTTTGCAAAAGCGAATGCTATCGGACTTGCGTATATTCGAGCCCACGGCGGGGATGATGATGACATTTTGCTCTTAAACCCCGATACGGAAATATTCCCCCAAGCGATTTCCACTATGCTTGATGTATTCGATGCCCGCAAAGACGTTGGAATTATCGGGCCGAAGCTTCTGGAAAAAACAGGGGAAACACAGCCGTCTGTCCGCGCATTTCCAACACTCGGAATTTTTATCTTGCTCTTCCTGAAAATACATCGCCTGTTTTTCTCTCTGCCATTTTGGAAAAAATACATGCAAACGGATTTTGACTATGAGAAGGAAGCAAGTGTCGATCAGCTCATGGGAGCTGCGTTCTTAATTCGAAATGAGCTTCTCAAACAGATTGGATTTCTTGATACCGCATTTTGGATTTGGTTTGAAGAGGTTGATTATTGCAAACGGGCGAAAGATGCTCGTTGGATTGTTCTGTATACTCCGACAGCTCTAGTTATGCACTATCAGGGAGCGAGCTTTCATCAGCTTGTCGGACTTCAAAAGACGAAACCGTTTCTTGCGAGCTCGTTGGTATATGTACGAAAGCACTTGAGCGTATTTTCTTATTATGTCCTGCTTGCGCTTTACCCTCTGGCAATCACAGTTGCATACTTCGCATCCATTGCACATCTTGCCAAACAACGAGAGAATACAAAAAGGCTATGATTATACAAAACTCGCTCGCATGGGGAATCATCGTGCTTGTGGCAAGCGCCTTGCTGGGCATAACATTCGGCATTCAAGCCGCAGTTTTTTGCTTACTTGCAGCATATCTTGCATGGTGGGTAAAGGAATATCCGGAAGAGGCATTCTTGCTTTTTATTGTGCTATCTCCGCTTTTGCCAATGCTGAAAGCAACACAGACAATCGGCAATATAACACTGGTAAAAGACGTTCTGATTATCACGTTGTTTTTGCGAACTTTTTTAATACCCCTGCTTACCCAAAGCCTGCCGTATCGCAGAAACATGCTCTTTGCGCCGATTTTCGCGCTTGCCGCATGGTCGGTATTTGAAGTGCTCAACGCAGGGGTAACGGCATTGTCCATCCTCCGCCTGCGCGATATCGGGCTGTATATGCTGTTATATTTTGGCGTACTCTATCTACCGCACTCGGCAAAAATCATGCGAACACGATTGTTCGTTTTTCTTGCAACACTGATAGTTACCGCTCTGTTGGGACTGCTGCAGTTTTTCTTTCTTCCCGATAGCACGGTGCTGCGCTTTGATCCGGAGCGGGCAGTTTGGATCCCGCGCATTGCGAGCACATTTGCACATCCGACGGTATTTGCAGAGTATCTGATAACGGGAGCTGTGTTTCTTACGGCGATTGCTATTCTGCGAAAGACAAAAAAACAGTATGCCTTTGCGCTGCTTGGGCTTTTCGGCGTGGCAATTCTTGTTTACTTTACGTATACGCGAGCCGGATGGATCGGATTTATTGCGGCAATTCTTGCGATGTGCGGCATGGCAGCTTTCGGCACAAGAATCCGTCCGACAAGAAAGACTGCCGCAATTGCAGTTGTTATTGCAGCACTTGTTTCTGCTGGCATAGTTCGATTTACTCCGGTGGGCACATTTTTGCGCAGCTCAATCGACCCCTCCTACGCGAGCAATGCGGATCGCATTACGTTTGTTGTTCAGCTGATTTCCCGCACTTCCAATAGCGACGCAATCTGGGGGAAAGGGCTGGGGAATGTCATCAGCTTTGCCTATGAAGGAGGAGATGCTACGGCATTTGATATCGCATCGGGAGAATCTCGAACAATCCAGCGCACAAAAGACCAGACACTCGTAGATAATCAATATATCAAGACATTTATCGAGATGGGAATTATCGGGGTCGTATTAACATTCTGGCTGTTTTGGAGATTCGCTCTGGCATCCTGGCGCTCTTTCAAATCGAATGAATACACTGCACAGATTATCGGTATTGCCGGTATTGGCTTTCTTGCTTCATTTATATTCCAAGCGGCATTTGTAGATATTTGGGATGTATTTCCGACAAATGCGATTTTTTGGTCATTTGCAGCGCTGATATCGGCCGTATTTTCCCAGTCATATAAAAAGCCAGCTCATCCGTGAGCCGGCTAACGTTTTAGGACCACCTCCCCCCTAGGGTTGAGGGTCTCCTTATTAAATAAAAGTGCTTCATTAGTGCCGCCTTTCTACGCTAGAGGAAAGATCGTACCCTAATTGCAGTATAGAACTAAAATAAAAAAGGTCAAAACCCTCTTCGTTTTTTGCGGTACATTTCAATACCCCAGAGAATCCAATATTTCCAGGAAAGCGGGAGATCTTGCGCATGCAGATAATCAACCGCATATCCGCCGAATCCTTTTTTAAATATGGTAATCCCCGCGAATGGATGATTGCGATTTTTTTCAGGAGCTATGCCCCAAAAATTATATCGCACCGCCTTGCGCCGCTTCGCTTCACGAATGGCCTCCCATTGCAACAGCTGGGCTGCGGAAACACTTGATGGCAGTCTCACCGATGCGCCATGATAATAGAACACCGTATCACCGAACTGCAGACAGAGCGCGCCTGCAACATCTTTTCCGCCGTGCGTTGCAATTGCAAAGAACATGGCATTGTCTTTTCCGAATATATCAGCTTGAGACTTAATAAATGCTTGTGAAAACGGCACGAATCCGTGGCGATCTTTTGTTGCATCATACAACGGCCAGAATCGATCGGTTGCCTTGATTTCTGAAATAATCTCTACGTGAACTCCTTCTTCTTGCGCTTTTTTAATCGCATGGCGAGTTGTTTTTCGCATGCCGGCAAGAAGCTCCTCTTCTGATTTTTGAATATCGAGAACCCATGTAAGCTCCGCATGCACATGAAGGGGAGAGGGAATAAATCCTGCTTTTTGGAATATTCTCTGGTTTTCCAGCGTATTTTCTGCAAGTGGAGCAATGCGAAGAGCCACTGCGCCTTCGCCTCTCCGTTGCAGATAATATGCCGTAAGCTGCCCAATGGCCTCTGCGAGATATTTTTCTTCTTTTACAATTGGGCCATGAGGGACAAGGTAGTGAGGTCCGCGTTTTGCATGCACGAGAATAACAAGAGCAACGGCAATAATCTCTTCGCCGTTATAGAATCCAAGTGTGGAAACTTGCTCACCATCGGCTTCCTGCACCTCTTTCCAGCGCCATGATTGTAAAAACGTATTGGGCTTTTGCTCTTGCAAGAATCCCTCCCAGATATTCTTATCCGTAATTAGCCTAATTTCCATAGCTGTTCATAAAATTGATAATCTTCGTCACTTGAGTATCGGTGAGAGGGGGGTAGGTTGGCAAATTGATTATGCTTTTTGCCAATTCTTCCGCACGCGGACACATGCCGGGAATATATCCGAATGCTGCAAAATCGGCCGATGCAGGAACAAGCGGAGCGTCATACCAGTCGCCTAACAGTATGTGATGCTCCCGGGCATCAAGCAGCATTGCGTCCCGATGGGGTACATTCATCGGGAATCGCAGGTAAGAAGCCATTATATTGCGGTTTCTAACATCCGATGTTGGAGCGTTTTGGGAAATTTCTTGTTGGTATCGCTTGGCAATTTCTTGGCGACGGGCGGTAAATCGATCAAGTTTCTTGAGCTGCCTGATGAGCAGCAGGGCGAGTGCAGGGGAATACGCATAAGCAATATGCTCCGGAGGTTCGCATTTCTTTTCTTCGGATGCAACGGCCTTGCTCAAGACGCCGATTTTTTGCGCGAATACGAGTGCAGCCTTGCCAATGCCGGACCTAAAGTACCATGGCAGGGCGTACCAGAAAAAAACAGGATGAAAAAGCTGCTGGGCAACCCACAACTTCGGCGGGAGAGGTCGGGGCTTTTGTAGTTCTGCAATGCGGCCGGACAGCGCTTTGTCTTTTGTTATCACCGCTCCGCCGAATACAGATGATATGCACTTATCTCTTCCAAAGCTCATAATCGCCGCATCGCCGAACGTTCCGAGCGGCTTTCCGTTCAACGACGCTCCCAGCGCATGCGCGCAATCTTCGATAACAAAAATTCCTTTCTCTTTTGAGATTGCGACTATTTCTTCAATAGGGCCGGGAATGCCGAACGTATGCTGGACGATGATTGCTTTCGTCTTGGCAGTTATCTTTTTCTTTACCTCTTCCGGGTCGATGCTATACGTACCTTCTTGCAGGTCCGCATACACAGGGGTTGCGCCAGCCCAAATAATCGGCTCGGGAACCGCAATACAAGTAAACGCCTGGATAATAACTTCATCGCCCTTTTTTATATCAAGCGCGCGAAGCAGGTCATAGAGCGCTTGGCGTCCTGATGATGCAAGGGATACGAAGTGTCCAGAAAATCTTTTGGCGAGCAGCTCGGAGGCACGGGATAGGATATTTTTATCACTCCACTGGGAATGCACGAAGAGCAAATGGCGCGCAAGACGCATGTCATCTTCTTCCACATTAGGCGATAGCGATATGGCGATGGGATTTTTCATAAGATGCGCTCACGTACGATATTCGGAACTCTCCCTTCAAGAACGATAGAAGTATCTTCTGTCATATGTTCGGAAACTTTTTCTGCTAAAGTTCTTGGATCAGAAATCCATACTACATCGGCTTTCGGTTTTTTGCCCAAGCCACGCAGAATATCTTTTTGATATGCGTCTCCATAGATGTATACGCGAGCGGAAAGAGGAGCAAGAAGCGATCCTATTTTTGTATGCACGTTTGAAGCCTCGACGCCGAGCTCAATAATCGGCACCAGAACAAATCGATTATCTTTTGTTTGTAACGCGCTCATATATTCAATTGCGTTTATTACCGACGCTTCGCTTGCGGAATAGCTATCGTCAATAATCGCGGCTCCTGAACTGTGACGCGTAAACTCCATTGTTCTCGGCAAGCTTGGCATCACTTCCAAGCGTTTTTCGATGAGTGCCGGCTTTGTGCCAAGCTCGCAGGCAACCGCGATAGCGGCAAGCGCTGATGAAATTTGCCCTCTTCCGATAACGGGAATCTCTGCTAATTGCTCAACGCCAAAGAGACGCAGGCGGCAGGTAACTTTTTCAGGAAGTATCGCAATATCCGACGCATATACGTCTGCCGTACTATCTTGCATCGAATACCAAATAATTCGGCGAGACTCTTTTTTCGCCTTGCGGACTATCTGCGCATCATCTTTATTCAATATGAGAATGCCGTCATCCGGAAGACTTTCCGCCAGTTCCCATTTTGCGTCTGCCAGCGCTTCAACAGAACCGAATAGGCTTGCGTGCTGATTGGTGATTGCGGTAATCACGCCGATAGCAGGTTCCAAGAAGTTCGCCAGCTTTGCAATTTCCCCTTTTCTATATGCAGCCATCTCTGCAATGTAGACTTTCGTTTTTGGCGTAAGAGAAGTGAAGATATCTTTTGCAATGGGGTATGGAGCGTTTCGATGCTTATCTGTTGCCTGTATCTTCTCTGATGTCCCGCCAAGCAAGTGAAGGGCATACGTCTTGGCTGATGTTTTCCCTACGCTTCCCGTAATGCCAACTACCGTAAGCCCTTTGAGTGTCTTGCGGTACGCATGCGCGCGTGCAATGAGCGATTGCTTTTTGAAAAATACGGGGATGGCAGAAAGTCCAATGCAAAGCGCAACAATAGCAGGAATACTGAAAATGAATGTCGCCCAGGTCAGCGCGGGGAGCGCTTCCCACGAAATACCAAAAGAAACCCATACAATGCTTGTAATAAGAGAGAGCAGTCCTATCAACCGCACGCGCGCTGTAGCATCGGGCCGAATAACGCCCCTGCGAACAATCCGCACTCCGTGTCCTGCAAGATGCCCAATAAGCCCGGCGAGACCCAGCATATTCGCACTTTCAAATGAAACCCAAGCAGAGCTTGCCCAGCCAGCAGCCAGCAACGCTCCAAGGAGAAGCGTATTTTTTTGGCGAACAAGGGAGCCTTCCGGAGAATCCAAATAGGCGGACATCCTGTCGATTCGGTATTCCTTTCTCTGCCAGAGGGCAATTTGGGACAATGTAGTTACAACAGCGTCTGCAGCTCCCAGCATTGCAATAAGACCCAACACCATATGCGTGTATGATACCATGCACACAAGGTATATCATCTATAGCATGCCGCAACTGCTTACAATCGACCTTTTGGGATGGAACGGAGCCGCTCATCTTGAGCGCACGGCTCGCGCTCTCCAGGCAGTTCCGAAAGATATTGCAATCATCCGTTACATAGACAACGCGTCGCAAGACGCTTCATGCGAGATTATTCGAGACCTTTTGCCAAACGCCGAAATTATCAAGCTGCCTGAAAATAAAGGCTTTGCTTATGCGCATAATTTGGGGATTTCACGTTGTAATACGCCATATATCCTGACGCTCGACCAAGATATCGAAATTATTTGGGATGGCATTGCAAGGCTTTTAGATGAAATGGAGAAAAATCCGAAACTGGGCGCAGTGCAGGGCAAACTGTATCGAAAAGAAGGAAAAAAGATTATCGACTCCGCCGGAATTAGCAAAACGCTTGCGTTAAACGGCCAAGAGCGCGGCGCAAATGAAAAAGATATCGGACAATACGAGACGCCTGCGCATCTCTTT
>CAZPRL010000017.1:0-9565 GCA_964589385.1 uncultured Candidatus Saccharibacteria bacterium
GAACTTGTAAAAAAGTTCGGCGTTTTTTTATCCACAGTATTTGAGCTTGCGTTTCTTTGCGGGAATCATTACATTCGCTAATACCGTTTGATACGTGTTTGGTCGTTTACAATTTTTTGAAAGGATGCTCTATGTCTCTTGCGTTGCCAGTGTCGAATGCGGATGTATTGTATCGGTCGCCAGAATTTCTCGAGCCTGCCATTTTGAGCGTATTGCACCGAGCTACTGCTCGAGCGGCTTTAGCATGTGCGTATGCCCGAGGTCGCAAGAACGGCAAATTTGCCGATCAGCTTGCGGTGGATGGCATGGGGGAAGTTCTTGAACGCGAACTTATGGTTGGAGCAGAGGTAGTTATTGGGGAAGGAGAGCTCGACAAAGCTCCAATGTTTCATATTAAGCAGCGTCTCGGACCCGATAAAGACAAGCCGCCTCGTCTGCTCATCGCTGTTGATCCGCTTGAGGGTACCAAGTTGAATTCGAATTTTTCGTATGGGGCAATTTGTGTTATTGCAGCTGCTCTCGTTGGCGAGGGGCGTCTGTGGGGCGGTATTGACGGGTATATGGAGAAGTTCATTGCGGGAAAAAAAGTTGCGGAAGGCCTTCGTAAGCTTCGATCAAGCAATGGCTCCAGGAACCCATTGGCAAATCGCTTTGGGTCCGGCAGCTTTGTGCTTGATCAGTCCGTTGAAGATATTGTACAGATGGTTTCCTATTTTACCGAGAAGCAACCTTGCTTTCTGGTTGCGGAGCTATTGGATCGTGATCGCAATCAAGATATCATCAATCGGTTGCGCAGAATGCACGTGCAAGTTCGTCTTATTTCCGACGGGGATGTAACTTCTGCATGGCGCGTCGTGAGCCACAGGCCGGAGGTTGATTTTTACATGGGCGTTGGTGCAGCTCCTGAAGGGGTAATTTCAGCAGCCATGGCAAACGTCGCAAGGGGATACGCAGAGGGGCGTTGTTGGTTTCATGACACTTTGGAGGGAAGAACGCAACGCCAGCGTTTGCATGAAATGGGTATAGACACTCAAAAAGTGTATATGCTCGATGAGCTTGCGGGCGGTCACGTGATGATCGCCTTTACTCCCGTTACGGACAGTATGCTGCCCGGGATTCGATATGAAGAAGGAGGGACTGCGATTTCCAATAGTATTTTTGGAAGAAGTCGTACGGGTACCTTCTACGAACTGAAGGGTCATCATCAAATGCCGCCTGCACCGCCAAGCGAGTGGCCTGCTACAGATGATTGAGGTAGTCTAGTATTGTTTTTTATCGAGCGGGCTTCTCTTTATGAGAAGTGCCGCTCGTTTTTTGTTTTATGTTGAAAAAGAAAGGCAAGAGGATATGGCATGCGGGAGTATGTTACGTGGTGATTATGGAATCTCCTTGTAATAACGGCATCTCGGACCAATTCATCAAGGTCGCGGGAAAGATCTTCCTCATCTACGTGCAGCGCTTGCGATAGCTTTTGGAATGACAGCTCTTTGCTATCAAGCAAGCGCACTATTTGCGATGTGGATGTTTTGTAATGCGAGTTGATGCGTGTGCTCATGGGTTAGATATATTCACCTCCTTTCCTTATATCTATCATGCCAATACGGGCAATGGTTCCCAAGGTTTTTCCGGAGTAAAGTGTTATGTATTGCTGGCAAATAGGCTTTAGCGTAGTATGATTTAGCTATGGTTAATTTGCGCAGAAAACTTGCGGGTGATATTAGAGAGGCTATTTTGTCTGCAGTGAAGGATGGAAGCTTGCCATCCGGCGGCGAGGGAGTCGGTGTCTCTTTGAAGCGTACGGATGACATTCTCCATGGAGATTACGCCAGTTCTGTGGCGCTTTCGCTTGCAAAGCTGCTTACGAAGCCTTCGCTCGAAATTGCGAAAATTATAGCTTCCCATATGCCGGAGCGAGAATACATAGGAGTAGCAGAAGAGGTTGCTCCCGGTTTTTTGAATATACGGATTGATAGCGGCTATCTTGCATCTCGCATGGATGATTTGCCGAAGGAGGATTTATGCGGTTCGTGCAATATTGGAGATAATAAAACGGTAAATTTGGAATTTATTTCCGCAAATCCCACCGGTCCGCTTACGCTTGGAAATGCGCGTACGGCATTTTCGGCAGATACGCTCGGCAACGTAATGGAATGCGCCGGGTATAACGTGATTCGCGAATACTATATCAATGATGCCGGAGAACAGATTGCCCGCCTTGGACAATCTGTGCTGCGCCGCGCTCTTGAGCAGGCGGGGCATGATGTGGAGTTTCCTGAAGATCTGTACCAAGGAGAATACATTACTGACATTGCAAAAGATATCGCGGAAGAGTAGCGAGAACAAGAGGGTAAAGAATTTTCCGTAGAGGACTTGGAAAACAAAGAATTGCTCGCAGACGTAAGCACAAAAGCGATGCTTGCGTGTCTTAATGGCATCAAGAAAACGGTGCAGGATGATTTACGCATTGCATTCGATGTGTGGAGTTCCGAGCGGGAAGTTCGAGAAAGCGGGGCGATCGAAAACGTATTGCAGACATTGGACTCAAAAAATCTGATATACGAAAAAGAAGGCGCAAAATTTTTAAAGACAACCAGCTTTGGAGACAGCGAGGATCGAGTAATTGTAAAGAAAGACGGAGGGTACGCATACATCGCGCCGGACGTTGCGTATCATCAGGGAAAATTCGATCGAAAATTCGATATGATTTTTACGTTTATCGGCGCGGATCATCAGGGCCATGCGCCCAAGCTGTCTGCGGCTCTCTCTGCGCTTGGTAATGATATACAAAAGCTGCACTTGGTATTTGCGCAATTCCTTTCTATCATGCAGGGTGGCAAACAGGTCGCTCTTTCCAAGCGAAAGGGAAACGTATACGGACCGAAAGATTTGATCGATGAAATAGGATATGACGCGGCGCGATATTTCTTGGTATCGCACGCGCTTGGCAGCCACATGGTTCTTGATTTGGATATGGCGAAGCAAAAAAGCGATGCAAATCCGGTATACTACGTGCAGTATGCATATGTGCGGTTGCAGTCCATTTTGCGCAAGGCAAAGACGCAGGGAATTCTCCCTTCGGGAGATGCGGTTTCGGAGATTACGAGCACGGTAACGCTGAACCATGAAAGCGAGCGTGCGCTTGCAATGCAATTGTTTTTATTTCCGGAAGTGATTGAGGATATTGCACAGTCATACAATGTACAGCAGCTTCCCCATTATGCGTATGATGTCGCTCGAAGCGTAAGCGCGTTTTATCGAGACGTTTCGGTGCTTCATGAAAAAGATGAAGTGCTCCGGGCATCTCGTCTGCAAATTGCGCTTTGCGCGCAGACGGTATTGGGAGAAATCCTCGACTTGCTTGGAATCAATAAACCTGATGTAATGTAATTATGCGAATCGGTATAGATGCACATATTATATTGAAAGAGCATAAGCGGTATGACCGGCGAATAGCCAAATATACTGAAGATTTAATATTGAATCTTATCGATTCCGACAAGGAGAAGGAGCATATATGGGTGCTGTTTTTCGACAGCCGTATGAAAAATACGAAGAAGTTTGAGCGAGAGAATGTTGAAATTCATCATTTCCCGTTTGTGCAGTATCGGCAGTACATGCCCGTCCTCTATTCTCACATGCTTATATCGGCCTTTTTGACAGCTGCTCGACTGGATATATTCCATTCCCCCGAAGGGCTTATTCCGTTCATGTATCCCGGAAAAATCATTACTACATTTCATTATGTGCCGAAGGGCGAAAGCGAAAGCAATGTGTTTGTGCGAACGTTCATGCTTGGTGCGCGCGTTGCATTTGCCCAGCTGTGCCGGCGGGCGAAGCGGATTATCGTGAACAAGGTATCCGATAAGGAGCTGCTCCATAAAAAGCATGGGTATCCGGACAAGCAGATTGTGCTCATGGAGCAGGATGACATTAATCAGGTAGTTTGGAGCCGCCGGGTAAAAGAACTCAAAAAACTCTACAACATCGTTGCCGGAAAATAATATGAAAGAAGTTTCTTCACGCGTTGTAAGCGATGAGCTTGAGCGGAGTGTTCTTGCGTATTGGGACGAACAGGAAATATTCCGTAAATCGCTTGAGCAGCATGACGGCAAAAAACTTTTTACGTTTTATGATGGTCCTCCCTATGCTACAGGCAAGCCGCACTACGGGCATGTATTGCAGTCTGCTATTAAAGACACGGTCCTGCGGTACAAGACAATGCAGGGGTATTATGCGCCGCGCAGAGTCGGATGGGATACGCACGGGTTGCCGATCGAAAATATAGTCGAGAAAGAACTGGGTATTACGTCAAAAAAACAGATTGAAGAAGATATAGAAGGGTTTAATAAGAAATGCCGGGAAACGGTATACCTGTATGTAGATGCATTTCGCGATACGCTTAAAAGAATAGGCAGGTGGGCTGATTACGGAAATGAGTATTCGACGCTCGATCGCGATTACATGGAGTCCGAGTGGTGGGTATTCTCCCAACTTTGGAATCAGGGCTTAATCTATAAATCGTTTCGATCTACTCCGTACTGTATTCGCTGCGCTACTCCGCTTTCAAATTTTGAAGTTTCCAGCAGCTATAAGGACGTGAAGGATATGAGCGTGTACGTTGGGCTCGGGATAGACAAGAAGCCTCGGCTTCTTGTCTGGACCACAACGCCATGGACTCTTCCGGCGAACGTTGCGGTTGCGTATAATCCGGAGCTTGAGTACGTGGTTGTTTCGAAAGATGGCGATGAATATATTCTCGCAAAAGACCGAATGCAAGCTGTACTTGGCGAAGGATGGGAAATTGTGCGGAGTATTTCCTCTCAAGAGCTTGAAGCGATGCGCTATGAGATGCTCTATGAATCGATATTATCTGAAGAAGATCGAGAGAAATCTTTTCGGCTTGTTGCAAGCAGCCACGTAACCGCAGAAGACGGTACGGGGCTTGTGCATATGGCGCCGGCATTTGGAGAAGAAGACCATGAGGTTGCAAAGAAAGCCGGTTTGCCGATACTACGAACCGTGGATACGGTCGGAAACTTTTTCCCAGATGTGCCGGTATGGGGCGGGAGAAATATCTTTGAAGCGCAAAAAGATATCATCAAAGATTTGCGGACAAGGGAAATACTTTTCAAGCAGGAACTTATAAGCCACAGCTATCCGTTTTGCTGGCGGTGCGATACTCCGCTGATCTATTACGCGCTTGATTCATGGTTTTTGAGAGTTTCGGATATCAAGGAGCAGATGCTGAAAAATAACGAGCAGATCTCTTGGATTCCTGAACATGTTAAACATGGCCGTTTCGGGAAAGGAATAGAGTCTGCGCCGGACTGGTCGATATCACGCAACCGGTTTTGGAGCGTGCCGATGCCGATATGGGAGTGCGATATGTGCGAGACGCGAGAATGCATCGGCAGCATTGCCCAGCTGCAGGAAAAATCCGGAGCAAGCGATGAACAAGTCGTCGATATTCACCGGCCGTATGTGGATGATATAACGTGGGCACACGAGGGATGTTCCGGCACGATGCGTCGGATTTTAGAAGTTCTCGACGTTTGGTTTGATTCGGGGAGCATGCCATATTCCCAGTGGCATTATCCCTTCCATAATAGGGATCTGGTAGAAAAAGGGTATCCTGCTGATTTTATCGCAGAGAGCATCGAGATGACTCGCGCATGGTTTTATGTATTGCATGTGCTCGCCTCCGCGCTTACAAAAGATGATATCGGGCTTGGAGAAAATAAGCCGGCGTTTACGCATGCGATCGCGTCCGGACTCATCTTTGCGGAAAATGGCGAGAAGCTTTCTAAGAAATTGAAGAACTATCCGGAAATTGAGCCGACGCTGGAAAAGTATGGCGCAGACGTGCTGCGGTTTTATCTGCTTTCCAGTACGAGTCTTGGCGAGCCCTATAAATTTTCTGAAAAGGATATGCGGCAGGTCCAGCGCAATGTATATATGACGCTTTGGAACGTGTACAGCATGTTTACGCGGTACGCAAACGTGCACGCATTCTCCCCTCGCCCCGGACGGGGAGAGGGAAAGGGTGAGGAGAATAGCTCAAATCGACTTGATATTTGGATCACTGCCCGTACCCGGCAACTTGCCTCTGATGTTACGAAACAGACCGATGCATACCATATCGATACTGCGGCTCGATTGTTTACAGAGTATGTTGATGATTTGAGTAATTGGTATGTGCGCAGGTCCCGGGGACGGCTGCAGCATCCGGCAAACGATATTGAGCGCGATGAAGTATTTGAAACACTTTATACCGTGCTGGTAACGGTAAGCCGATTACTTGCGCCCTTTATGCCATTTGTGTCAGAAGAAATATATCGCAACTTAACCGGCGAAAAATCCGTGCATCTTACGGAGTATCCGAAGGCGGAGGAATTTGATGAGAAGATTCTTGAAGAAGTGCGCGCCCTGCGGGAAGTTATATCCGAAGGCTTAGCGCTTCGTGCCGAGGCAAAGATAAAAGTGCGCCAGCCGCTTATGTCGCTTACAGTTCCAAACAAAGATATTTTGCCGGAAGATATTCAAATGATTCAAGAAGAAGTAAATGTCAAAGAAGTGATAACAGGCGACACTCTTTCGCTTGATACGAATATTTCGGACGAATTAAAAGCAGAAGGCATTGCGCGCGATATTATTCGCCATGGCCAAGCGCTGCGCAAGCAGGCCGGATATGCTCTTGATGATACAATTGAGTGTTCCGTACAAACAGCAAGTGAAGATATTTCTCATGCGATAGGCGTGCACAAAGAAATGATCGCTGACGCTCTGCAGGCAGGCGAAGTAACTGATAGCTTGGAAAATCCTGATGCGAGCGAAGAAGTGAATATTGACGGAGCTGCCGTCACGATTGCGGTGAAGAAAGCGTAGGCGATCCCCTGTATGCCTCATGCAAAAAAACTTCATGCGCTTGTGTTTTCCCGCAAAAATATCGGCGAAGCGGACCGGCTCGTGACGTTTTTTACAAAAGAGCATGGATTGATCCGGGCAATTGCAAAAGGCGTGCGGAAGATACCTTCTTCTCGCGGAGGGCATTTGGAGCCGCTTACGAGCGTACATGTACTGCTCAATGAGCACCGCGCAGGCAATTATGTAAGCGCAATTGAGACGGACCAATATTTTCGGGATCTTCATGAAGATTCCGATGCGCTGTTTCGGATGAGAAGAGTGATTTACGCATTTATGAAACTGTTCGATGAAGGGCAGGATCTGCCGGACATGTTTGACGCGATGCATGCATCTTGGGCGAATGTCGCCAAGCTTCCCCTTGCGAAGCGGATGCTCATAGAAGCATCGCTGTATATAAAGAGTATGCAGTATGCGGGAGTGCTTCCTGATTTTGATGCATGCGCCCATTGCGGTATTGCGAAAACAATCGATGCGGTGGTGCTCGATGCGCGCGAAGGACTGTGGCGATGCATCTCCTGCTACCCGACTCTTCATGGCGCTCGCGAGTCGCTTTCTCCCCGGCAGTTTTCCGTATTGCGGTATATCGCCGCGTACCCGGACAATGCGCGCAGAATAGCGATTTCTCAAGAGGATGCCGTCTGCATAGAGCATGCGGTCCATGGCTTGATTGCGCATGCGATAGAAGAGCAGAATATGCCTGCTCGATAGGCGTGATATACTAAGAGAAATGGAGGAACCACCAAAAGATGAAAAAAAACCGGAACAAGAGGGCAGCATCTCGATGCTGCGCCGCAATTTGTATGCAAAAGATGAGCCGGAAGAATTAAAAAAACGTACGCGAGAGCTCCTTACTCCGAAAAAGCCGAAGACGTTTCCTGAAGCAATTGCGCGAGAGATGCCCGGTCTCACAAATGTCATGCAAGAAAAAGCGAATCGCCGTCGCAACATGATCAGGTGGAGCGCTATCGGCGTATTGGGCGTGCTTGTATTTGCCGGAGGAATATGGCTTACGGTTTGGTATCGGAGCACCAAGCAAGTTGCGCAATCCCATATTCAGCTTGAGCTTTCAGCACCATCCCGGTTTACTGCAGGAGAAGTTATTGAATATGGCATGAAGGTGACGAACAATAGCCGCATGGAATGGACGACAGTTGATGTTATTTTTACTCCGCCGGCAGGCTTTACGTATGAATCTTCCAGTCCGGAAGGCAAGCCGAGCGAGAAAAATGTAACCATCTCGCTTCCCCCGCTCTCTCCCGAACAGAGCAATTCCTTTACGGTGCGCGGGCGATTGATCGGGGAAGAGGGAGCGACAGCGCTTGCGCAGGTAGAAGCCGTCATTAGCCCTCAGAACTTTCCGAAAGAAAAAATTACCCAATCCCAAACGGCCACAACGGTGGTTTCTGCAATTCCGCTTGATATTTCCATTGAGGCGGCAAAAAGCGCTGCTGTGGGAGAGCGCATTGCAGCCATTATTCACGTACGCAATCTTAGCGATGCTCCCATTGAAGGAGCGGTGCTGCGCCTTACTCCCGCTCCGGGAATGCAGCTCGCGATTGAAGATACCGGATTTAGCCCGGAATTCTCCGTTCTTGATTCTTTCTGGCGCTTGCCGAGGATAGAGCCTCTGGGCGAAGCGGTTCGATATTCTGTGCTCTATGTGAGCGGGAATCCCGGCGATCAGAGGCAAATAGATGTCGACATTGTGCAGCAGCAAAATGACCAATCCTTTACGTTACGGTCGATTTCCCATGTTGTTCTTGTTACGTCTTCCCAGCTTACGGTGACGCAGACGTTTAATAATGATGCTACGGGAAAGCTTACGGTTGCATCCGGCCAGCGGGTTGACGGGAGTGTACAATACAAGAATACGGGAACAACAGGGCTTACCGATGCGATTGTGAAAGTGAAGTTCGAAGGAACCGGGCTTGATCCCGCCACGCTGAAATTAAATTCCGGAGCATACGACCCTACCACCAGCACGCTTACGTGGACTGCCGCATCCGTTCCTGCGCTTCGCAATGTTCTTCCGGGAACAGGCGGGCAGATTGCCTATTCCTTTACGATGCTGCCATACGATGAGTTTCCTCTGCAGCCAAATGGAAAAAATCAACAGCTGATTGTAACGGCATCACTGGATAGTCCTGACTTGCCTAAGCCAACAGGACAGGCAAGGCAGGTAATTTCCGACCGCTTTTTCCTCCCGATTACAACGGACATGCTTCTTGGTGCGGATGCATTTTATGATGATGGCCGGCTTGGAATCACCAGCAGCGGTCCGATTCCACCGAAAGTAGGAGAGCAGACAACCTATACGCTCCGTACAAGAATCGGCTCTTCGCTCAATGATATTGAAAATACGAAGATTGTCCTTATCTTGCCCGATGGAGTTTCCTATACCGGGCAGTCATACAAAACGGCGGGAGAGATAGACTATAACGATCGGACAAATACCATGACATGGACTATACCGCTTTTGGAAGGATTGGTTGGGCGAGCGGTCCCCGCCCATGAGCTGAATATGCAAGTTGCGATTACGCCCGGAGAAAATGTCCGCGGACAAGTAGTGAAATTCGTGCAGAGCCTGGAAGCGACCGGAACGGATTCCTTTACGGATACGCCAACGAACGCAAGCATCACC
>CAZPRL010000018.1:0-9472 GCA_964589385.1 uncultured Candidatus Saccharibacteria bacterium
ATTAAAGAATTTTACACCAGCTCTCAGCTTTCCCAGTTCATGGATCAGACAAACCCGCTTTCTGAAGTTGAGCACAAGCGCCGCGTAAGTGCGATGGGTCCCGGAGGACTTGATCGAAATCGAGCGGGGTTTGAGGTTCGCGACGTGCATCGAAGCCATTACGGGCGTATTTGTCCCGTACAGACGCCGGAGGGTCCAAACATCGGACTTGTGGGGCATATGGCGCTCTTTGCCCGCATCAACCAGTACGGATTTTTAGAAACTCCATACCGAAAAGTAGTGGATGGAAAAGTAACGGATGAAATCGTATACCTTGATGCATATGAAGAAGATAAGGCAATTATTGCCCAGGCAGCGGAAACTCTTAATCCCGATCGGTCTTTTGCAAGTGAATATGTGGAAACACGGGCAGAACAAGGGCAGTTTACGGAAGTTACCGGAGACAAGGTGCAGTATGTGGACGTTGCTCCCCAGCAGTCGCTTTCGCTCGGCGCAGGCATGATTCCGTTTATCGAGCACGATGATGCGCAGCGCGCACTCATGGGATCGAACATGCAACGCCAAGCTGTGCCTTCCGTGAAGCCGGAGGCTCCTCGAGTTGGAACAGGATTTGAATTTACCGGAGCATACCATTCCGGACAGGTTGTAGTATCTGATGTTGACGGAGAAGTGACGGAACTGGATGCAATGCATATTGCAATTACGGGAGAAGACGGATCAAAGCGCATGTATCGACTGCAGAATTTCCAGCGCAGCAACCAATCAACCGCAATGACCCAGCATCCGCTTATTTCTCTCGGAGATCATGTAAAGAAAGGACAGCTGCTTGCAGATGGCGCAGCAACCGACAAGGGAGAGCTTTCACTCGGACAAAATCTTCTCGTTGCGTTTGTGCCGTGGTATGGAAATAACTTTGAAGACGCAATCGTTATCTCGGAACGGGTTGTGCGCGATGACCGCTTCAGCTCAATCCATATTGAAGATTTTACTATTGATGTGCGCGACACGAAGCTTGGTCCGGAAGTGGTAACCCGAGATATTCCAAACGTGAGCGAGGAAAAGCTTCGCAATTTAGATGAAGAAGGAGTTGTTCGAGTCGGAGCTGAAGTTCGCAGCGGAGATATTCTGGTTGGAAAAGTAACGAACAAAGGAGAGACCGACCTTACGCCCGAAGAGCGATTGCTTCGCGCAATTTTCGGAGAAAAAGCAAAAGACGTAAAAGATACATCGCTCTATCTGCAGCATGGAGAGCGCGGAAAGATCGTTGATATTAAAGTATTCTCTCGCGACGAAGGCGATAAGCTGCCAAGCGGCGTTATCAAGCAAATTCAGGTAAGCATTGCACAGTTCCGCAAACTGCAGGTAGGAGACAAGCTTGCCGGACGCCATGGAAATAAAGGCGTTATTGCAAAAATCGTCGCAGCGGAAGACATGCCGTATCTTGACGATGGCACGCCGGTTGATATCGCACTTAATCCTCTCGGAGTTGCGTCTCGTATGAATATCGGACAGATTTTAGAGACTCACTTGGGCTGGGCAGCGCAAAAGCTTGATTTTCATGCCGCTTCTCCTGCATTTGCGGGGGTTACGGAAACGGAAATTCAAGAACAGCTGAAAGAAGCCGGCCTTCCGGAAGACGGAAAAGTGGATTTGTATGACGGTCTTTCCGGAGAAAAGTTCGACCGCAAGGTTACTGTTGGCGTCATGTACGTACTCAAACTGCATCATTTGGTGGAGGATAAGATTCATATGCGATCAACCGGTCCGTACTCTCTTGTTACTCAGCAGCCGCTTGGAGGAAAAGCGCAGTTCGGCGGACAGCGATTCGGAGAGATGGAAGTTTGGGCACTGGAAGCATACGGAGCTGCGCATACGTTGCAGGAAATCCTGACGGTGAAGTCCGATGACGTGGCAGGCCGAAGCAAGACATACGAAACAATTGTGAAGGGCGGACAAATCCAGCCTCCTCATACGCCTGCGGCATTTGACGTATTGGTGAATGAGCTGAAGGGACTGGCGCTTGATGTAGACCTGGTAGGAAAACCGAAGCCGGTAGAAGACGCTCCTCATGAGCGCATATCAGATAATCGTTAGCTTTATGCAACACACTATGGAATACGAACAACCGAAGAAGGATTTTACCGCAATCAGGCTCAAGCTTGCTTCTCCTGATGCGATTCTTGAATGGTCTCATGGAGAAATCACGAAACCGGAGACGATTAACTATCGAACGCAAAAGCCGGAGAAAGACGGCTTGTTTGACGAGCGCATTTTCGGGCCTACGAAAGACTGGGAATGTTACTGCGGAAAGTACCGCAGAATCCGATACAAGGGAATCGTATGCGATAAGTGCGGCGTAGAAGTAACTCGCTCTATTGTTCGTCGCGAGCGCATGGCGCATATCAGCCTCGCTACTCCCGTTTCTCATATTTGGTTCTTGCGCGGAGTTCCATCCAAGATGGGGCTTTTGCTCAATATCAATGTTGGCAAGCTTGAAAAGGTTATCTACTTTGCGTCGTACATCATCATGTCTGTTGATGATGAAAAGAAGAAAGAAATTGTTGACCGGCTTCATCGGGAAGGCACATCCAAGCGGGAGGCAATCAAGGGAGGATATAAGCAGCTTCGGTCCGGTTTGCCGAAAGATTCGGACGACCGAGATGTAAAAAAGGACAAGCTGAATAAAGAAGAGCAAGTGGAGCTTGAAAAGCTGGACGATGCGATAGATGCTGCGGTTTCTCAAATTAACTCGCTTGTGCCGTATGCGATTATTTCTGAAGTGGAATACCGCGATTTGTCGCTCAAGTATGGACACATCTTTACTGCAGGCATTGGCGCAGAGGCAATCAGGTCTGTGTTTGAGAAAATGGATTTGAAAAAAGAAATCGAGACCATGGAATCCGAGCTTACGGACGCATCTGCCGCAAAGCAGAAGCGAATCATGCGCAGAATGGCGCTTATTCGCGGAATGATTGAGGCGGATATCCGTCCGGAATGGATGTTCTTAACGCAGCTCCCGGTAATTCCTCCGGATGTTCGTCCGATGGTCCAGCTTGATGGAGGACGATTTGCCGCATCTGATTTAAATGATTTATATCGCCGAGTTATCAATCGCAACAATCGATTAAAGCGTCTGCTTGAGCTTGGCGCTCCGGAAATCATTACGCGAAACGAAAAGCGCATGCTGCAGGAAGCGGTTGATTCATTGATCGACAATTCTGCTCGCCGAGGATCAACTACGGTTAATACAACCGGACAGCGGAGGCAGCTCAAATCGCTTGCGGATATGCTCAAAGGAAAACAAGGGCGATTTAGGCAGAACTTGCTTGGAAAGCGCGTAGACTACTCCGGCCGATCCGTTATCGTCGTGGGCCCGGAACTCCAGATTCATCAGTGCGGACTTCCGAAGCTCATGGCTCTTGAACTGTTCAAGCCGTTTGTTATCCATGAATTAATTGAGCGAGAGCTTGCGCATAATATTCGATCTGCAAGCCGGCTTATCGAACAGGGAATTCCTGAAGTGTGGGACTCTCTCGAGCAAGTAACGCGTACGCATAAAGTATTGCTGAACCGCGCTCCTACCCTGCATCGACTTGGTATCCAGGCATTCCAGCCCGTACTTATTGAAGGAAAGGCTATCCAGATTCATCCGATGGTTACTCCTCCATTCAACGCCGACTTTGACGGAGATCAGATGGCTGTGCACGTTCCCCTTTCTTCCCAGGCCCGAGCAGAGGCTGACGAGATTCTCCTTTCTTCCCATAATCTGCTCAAGCCTGCAGACGGGCAGCCTGCAACATCTGCAACGCAAGATATTGTGCTTGGATTGTACTACATTACGAATATCGATGACACCGGAAAAGGAACGGGCAGCATGTATGCGTCTATCAGCGAGGCAATCATGGCATACCAGCTCGGAGCAGTATCGGTAAATGCAAAAATTAAGGCTCGCAATCCGGTACACCCTGAAGAAATTGTTGAAACAACCGTAGGGCGGATGATGTTCTTTGAAATCTCTCCTGATCAGAACGTCTTTTACAATGAAGCGCTCGATAAGTCGAGATTAAAGAAAATCGTCAGTTCCGTATTGTTTACATTCGGACAGGAGCGCACGGCAAGGTTCTTGGATGACATGAAGCAGCTCGGCTTCACCCATGCGACAAAGTCCGGACTCTCATGGGGCATGATGGACTTAACCGCTCCGGATTCTCGAGGAGAGATTGTCGCTCGAGGAGAAACGAAAGTTGCGGAAATCAGGCAGCAATTTGAGGAAGGCCTTTTGACCGATGAAGAGCGATACCGCATGGTTGTGAGTATTTGGGAACAGGTTCGTGAAGAAATGGCTATCGCGGCAAAAGCTGCATTCGACTCCCACGGAAACGTATTCATGATGGTAAACTCCGGAGCGAGAGGCTCATGGGGCCAGACGCTCCAGATGGTTGGAATGAAGGGTACGGTTGCCGGCCCTACCGGGCGAGCAGTGGAGTTGCCGATTAAGAGCAGCTTTAAAGATGGATTCAACGCACTAGAGTACTTTCTATCCACTCACGGTACGCGCAAAGGTATGGCAGATACGGCGCTTCGTACGGCAACTGCCGGGTACTTGACTCGCCGACTTGTAAACGTAGCGCAAGATGTTGTGGTTCATGATGAAGACTGTGGAGATACCGAAGGTGGAATTATGACACTCGCAGACAGTGAAGAAATTGGCACAACGCTTGGAAAGCGATCGCTCGGACGATCCGTTGCAGAAAGCGTGAAAGAGCCAAAAACCGGCAAGACATTTATTAAGCGCGGAACAATTATTGATCGAGATCTCGCGGCGAAGATAGACGAGATGCAGATTTCAGAAATCATCATCCGATCGGTGGTATCGTGCCAGACGCTTCGCGGCGTATGCCGAATGTGTTACGGATGGGATCTTGGACGAAACGATGTCGTGCAGATTGGAGAAGCAGTCGGGGTCATTGCGGCACAGGCAATCGGAGAGCCGGGAACTCAGCTTACCATGAGAACTTTCCATAGCGGAGGTGCTTCCGGAGACGATATTACGCAGGGACTTCCTCGCGTAGAAGAGCTGTTTGAGGCGCGTATTCCAAAAGGAGAAGCGATTATGGCAGATGTTGATGGAGAAATTGCGGTCAAGAGGCAAAAAGATGAAGTTATAATTACGCTTACCGGCAAGAAAGAGACAAAAGATTACACTGTTCCTGCAAACATCACTCTCAATGTAAAAACGGGCGATCATGTCATTGCCGGCCAGCAGCTCACCGAAGGGCACATGAATGTGCAGAGCCTGTACACTGTTGCGGGAATTCGCGCGGTACAGCGGTACATCTTGAAGGAAGTGCAGCAGGTGTATGCAATTCAAGGAGAAACGATTAACGATAAGCACTTGGAAATTATCGTGCGGCAGATGCTCTCTCGCGTTCGGATCGAAGATGCAGGAGATACGAACCTTCTTCCCGGCCGTGTTGTGGAGTGGTCTGAATTGAAGTCAGCAAACATTGAAGCGGAAAAGGAAGGCAAAAAGACTGCAAGCGGAGAGCGGCTGCTCTTCGGAATCACGAAAGTTTCGCTTTCAACGGAAAGCTTCTTGGCTGCGGCATCGTTTATGGAAACTGCTCGCGTGTTAATCGATGCAGCAGTTGCTGGCAGAACAGACAACTTGACCGGACTGAAGGAAAACGTGATTATCGGACGCTTGATTCCTGCGGGAATGGGGTACCGGCCGCCGGTAAACCGGCATGCTCCAGTAGCGGAAGATGTGATTTCGACGGAGAACCCGCTTGAAGCGACGGCAGAGCCTAGCTTATAGCTTCCCCTCACCCTAACCCTCTCCCCGTCAGGGGAGAGGGAAACTCTCGGCCAGCATGCGAAAAACGCCAAAACAGGCTACAATAGTGTCTATGCGCCTAAATCCGTTTCGATCTTCACGAGGCAAAACTTCCTCTTGGCTCAAACCCCAAACAAAGCGGGCGGCTTTGGGAGTTATTTTGATTGTTTTTTCGATCATTTCCTTTTTAAGCTTTTTTTCCGCCGCGGGGCCTTCGGGGAACTTTATTCTCTATTCTCTCCGTATTCTTTTCGGCATATTGGGATACATTGTGCCATTTGTCTTGGTGTACACAGGATGGAAACTTTTGCATGCGCAAGAAGAACCAATGGAAAGAATCCGCATCGTTGGCATATTGCTTCTGATTGCGGGCCTTTTGGGGATATTTCATGTCGTGGGGATTCCCGCGGAAGATGCATATCAGATAGCTCTGGATGGGCGAGGAGGAGGACTGCTTGGGTTCGTATTGTCATTTCCGATGAGCCGGATGTTTTCCGGAATCGCTTCGTCGCTGATTTTCTGTGCAGCATTCGTTGTCGGAGTGTTTCTTTCATTCAACCTTTCACCTGGCGATCTCAAGCAATATCTTCTATCTCTTTGGCCAAAGAGAGGCGATGAGGATGGGGAAGAGTCTGTTGAAGAAGATACTGAAGAAGAGTCTTCCTCTCCCCTTCCGCTTTTCCGCGTCAGCCGCAAGGTTGCGTCTTCCGTACATTCTGATCCGAACCAGCTGAAGCTGGAAGAGGAGCAGCGCGCAAAAGAAGAAGAGCAAAAAGAGCGTTTGCGCGCGCAGATGCGCTCCGCGAATAAGAAGTATGTACCGCCTTCGCTCGATATTTTGCATTCCTCTGTAAGCAAGCCGGATAGCGGAAACGTAGAAGCGAACAAGCAGAAGATCAGAACAACGCTGGAGAAGTTTGGAATTAATGTGACGATGGGCAAGGTAAGCGTGGGACCCACGGTTACCCAATATACGCTGCGCCCCGATGAAGGGGTAAAGCTCGCGCGGATTACAGCATTGCAGAACGATATGGCGCTTGCGCTTGCGGCTCACCCCATCCGTATTGAAGCGCCGATTCCGAATACGAACATGGTGGGAATTGAAATTCCTAATAAAGATGTGTCGCTTGTCCGCCTGAGGGAGCTGCTTGCGTCAAAGCCGTTCCAGAAAGCCCCTTCTCCTCTGGCAATCGTACTTGGGAAAGATGTTGCCGGACTTGCCCAGGTAGGGACTATTGAGTCCATGCCTCATTTGCTGATTGCCGGAGCTACCGGTTCCGGAAAGTCTATTTTTATCAATACGCTCATTCTTTCATTACTGTATCGTAACTCGCCTTCTCTCGTGCGCATGATTTTAGTTGATCCCAAGCGCGTAGAATTATCGCTGTATAATGGAATTCCCCATTTACTTACGCCGGTTATCACGGAGCCGGACAAGACGATTAATGCACTCAAATGGGCAGTGAAGGAAATGGATCGCAGGTATCGATTGCTCGCAGAGTCGGGTTCCCGCAACCTTTCATCGTTTAATGCAAATAATCCGGACGAGGCGATGCCGCTCATCGTGATTGTTATTGATGAATTGGCTGATCTTATGGCAACGCATGCCAGGGATGTGGAAGGGATGATTGTGCGGCTTGCGCAAATGGCGCGCGCCATCGGAATACATCTCGTGCTTGCTACCCAGCGTCCGTCCGTGAATGTCATTACCGGACTCATTAAAGCAAACATTCCGACTCGTGTGGCGTTTAACGTGGCCTCCCAAATAGACTCCCGAACTATTTTGGACGGCGGGGGCGCGGAAAAGCTGCTTGGAAGCGGAGATATGCTGTTTTTGCCGGGAGATCGCGCAAAGCCGGTGCGCTTGCAGGGAGGGTTTGTATCCGAGGAGGAAGTGCGGCAAGTGGTAAACGACTTAAAAGAAAAGAATCCTCTAGATATGGAATTTGACGATACAATTGTCGTTCCTGTTCATGCAGGCAGCGGAGAGGCGGGAGACGTCGGGGATGACGTGCTGTTTGAAGAGGCAAAGCGCATCGTCATCGAATCCGGAAAGGCAAGCGCATCGCTTTTGCAGCGCCGCCTTCGCGTCGGGTATTCTCGAGCCGCTCGACTGCTCGATATGCTGGAAGAGTATGGCGTAATCGGAGTTCAGGAAGGCAATAAGCCTCGAGAAATTCTCATTCAAGCATCGGAAGGATTTGGCGAGGAGGCGGGCAGCGTTCCCGTTACAAAAGAAAGCGATACGGGGGGAGAATACGGAGATGATGAGCGATGGTAGGAGTTCGGCCCGGAAAAGGATCCCAGCATGAGGGAGTTGGAGAATATTTGAGAAGCGCCCGGAATCGGCAAAAGATTTCGCTTGCTACTGCGTCGCATGTCTTGCATATCCCCTTGAAGCAATTGCAAGGATTGGAGGATGATGACTACTCCGTATTTTCCGCAGAGCTCTATGCTCGCGGAGCATACAGCTCATATGCGAAGTATCTGGGGGTGGAAACGCGAATATCCTCTCATGCGTTTTATCGATCGCTTTCCCATGTGCGAGAGCGCGTTCCGCTTCACCTCCATACGCCGGAGACATTTCTTCAGCGCCTTATTCATCCCAGAATTATTTTGTCAGCCATAGGCGGACTTCTGGTGCTTCTTGTGGGCGGGTACATTGCGTGGCAATTGCAGTCATTCTGGCATCTTCCAAACCTCGCTATCTCTTTCCCCGAGGATGCTCTTATCCATGGCAGCGAGGTGACGCTCGAGGGTACGGCAGAGGAGAAATCCCAGGTGCAAATCAACGGAGAGCCTATATTGCTTCAGGATAATGCGACTTTTTCCGTCCCTCTTATGCTTCATCCGGGAATGAACTATGTAAAAGTGGAAGTGAAAAATGCTGCCGGCAGAGTGAAGGTTGAAGATATTGTCTTGCTTCGGGCATCCTAGCATAGTACGCTTATTGTATGCCTCAAGAATCCACAAAAACAAAAGAGAAACGGTCAGCAGAGAGCGATCGAGACATTGCAGTCGGGTCCGCGGTCGATATTATTAAAGAAAAATTCGGCGAGGGCGCAATTATGCGTCTTGGAGAAGTAAAGAAAGTGGCGATAGATGCTATTCCTACCGGGTCTGTTTCTCTGGATATCGCGCTTGGTATCGGAGGGGTTCCTCGCGGAAGGGTGATTGAAATATACGGGCCGGAATCATCCGGAAAGTCCACGCTCGCGCTTCATATTACGGGAAAATGCCAAGAAAAAGGCGGTACGGTTGCGTATATTGATGCAGAGCATGCACTTGATCCTCAATATGCGAAGCGAATCGGCGTAAATGTAAACGATTTGCTTATCAGCCAGCCGGACAATGGCGAGCAGGCGCTCGACATTGTGGAGACGCTTGTAAGGTCCGGAGCAGTTGATCTGATTGTCATAGACTCGGTTGCTGCGCTTACGCCGCGTGCAGAAATCGAAGGAGAAATGGGAGATTCTCATATGGGGCTGCAAGCCCGCCTGATGAGCCAAGCGCTTCGCAAGCTTACGGGCATTTCCGCAAAGACAAATACGACGGTGATTTTTATCAATCAGATTCGCATGAAAATCGGCGTGGTATTTGGAAATCCGGAAGAGACAACAGGCGGAAAAGCTCTGA
>CAZPRL010000019.1:0-8918 GCA_964589385.1 uncultured Candidatus Saccharibacteria bacterium
CAAGCCCTTCATATATACCAATTCCATGATCGGCATGCACGGCCGGTTTGCCCGGTGTCAGCTTTCCAATGAGCTCGAGTGCGCGAGCAGCCCCAATAGGGCTTACGTATTTGCTCTGATTGGCGTTTACATCCATAAACGGATAGGGGGGAAGCTTTGCTTCCAATATGCTGTTTGGAGTTTGAATATCAGGATGAGGATCGCTCAGCGTAATGCGCGGGATGCCGGCCGTTATTTCTGATAATAAAGACGTTTCTTCGGGAAAGCGTATCGGAAGAATCGTAACTGAACGTACAATATCCGACCTTCTTTCTTTTGCGTACGTGATTCTTTCGATATGCGATCCGAACATTTCTATGCGAACAGGATGTTGCATAAGCGGCATGAGAATGTCGATGGTATCTCCTGTAATATGGAATCCTCCGATAGAGGCTTGCTTGGCGTATCGGATATATCCTGATTGCACGAGGTTTGCCGCTAGTGCGGAAATGGTTATGCGCTGTCCCTGTGCGAGCGTCATGCTCGCATCACGGTACTCTTTTTTGCTGGGGATAACTTCGCGCATCATAGTACTTGGTATTAAAAAATGCCTATTGCCACTCTCTGATAGCAGCTCATGATATGCATTTGAAAGCGGGGTGTGGATTATCCCGTCCAATTCCTGGTCCGAAAGCGGCATGTTGATCATATGCCATGGTAAGTCCGCCCTTATGCGCAAGTCTTGAGGGATTTCTACTATTATATTTTTTTGGTTTTTTTCTCCGAGAGAATACAGAAGAACCGGGATAAGGGGTAAAGGGAGAAAAAGGCGCAGTGGATTTTTTTGGAGCGATAGTTCTGCTTGGATGTCATGCAGAAATTCTCCCCATTGGGGCTCAAGGGTTGTCAGGCTTCTTTGGCAGTAAACACTTGTCGTTGACATAGGTTTGGCAATATAGTATGTTCTAAGGTCTTATTATGGAATACATACAGGAACTTACAAGCCTTGGACTCAAAGATAAAGAGGCTGCAGTGTATCTTGCCTCTCTGGAAATTGGTCCTTCTCCGGTTCAGCCGATTGCAAAAAAGGCGAAAGTAGTGCGAGCAACCACGTATGTGGTACTGGAAGAGCTGATGCAGATGGGGTTAGTTACAAAATACAAAGAGGGAAAGAAAACGCTTTTTTCCGCAGAGCCGCCCCATCAGCTGTTGCGGCTACTAGAGCGCCAACAAGAGGAAATACAAGAAAAAAAACGCGAAGTGGAGGGTATTTTGCCCGAGTTGCAGATTCTTACCAAGGCGGCAGCAGGAAAGCCGTCTGTGAGGTACTTTGAGGGAAAAGAAGGGCTTCGGGCTATTCGGCAGGAAATTGTTATGTATACAGGCGCAGGGGATACTATATACAACTTTACTCCCGCAGATCATCTTCGGGGTGTGTTTCCAGTTGAGGAAGATACGCATTACAATCAACGAGTGGCAAAGGGTGTTGTCGGCAAAACAATATTTACAACACGTTCAGAGGTAGTAAAAAGTCAATGGTTTGCTAAACAGAAACAGCATCTTACCGAAATGAGATTTGTTTCACCTGAGCGTTTCCCTGTTTCTGCAGGAATGACAATTTACCGAGACAGAATTGCAATCGGTTCGTTTACGGGAAAACTATTCGGAGTAATTATTGAAAGCCAGCAAATGGTAGATATGATGAAGGTGCTGTTTGAGTTGGCCTGGGATTCTGCAGAAAAACATTGACAATTAAAACTGATATCTTATAGTAGAGGGTAGGTTGAGCGAGGGGAATGCGCGCAAACGCCTCACTCAATCTCATAGCTGATCGTAGTGCAGGAGGAACGGCCTCTGAGCAGCAAAACATGATGTTGCACTCGAACCCTTATCCGAAACGGAGGAAAGTATGCGATGGGAGATTAACCCCCAAACCGACTCCCTCTCATGGAGGAGTTGGGGCCAAAAAATGCAGCATTGGAAGCGATGCTATTAGTGCAAGTGCGCTGGTAGTCACAATTTGATCTCTGCTTGTTTGAATAAGAGAGAAAGTCTCTCATAAAAAACAAGTACCCCCCGGATACCTAGTATGGAATCCGGGGATTTTTCTTTTTAGCAGCTTTTCTCCAGCTTGACTTCTCTATCTGCGGCGATATACTTATAAGCTCATTCAATCGCCTGAAGCGTTCCGCGTAAGCGAGCGTATCTAGTTGGAATCACCCCTCCAAGATTCCAGTAAAATATGTTCGCTGGCGGAACATTTGAGGGGATTGTACGATACATGAATATGGAACAAGTTTTACTATTCGGGCTTGGAAATCCGGGTGAGAAATTCGTAGGTACGCGGCATAACTTGGGCGCTGATGTGATTGCCGCGCAGGACTTTTCTTCGCATGTTGTTGTAGTGGAGCCGAAGCTGTATATGAACGATTCGGGTAAAACGCTTGCGGAATATATGAGGTATTACAAGATAGAGGCGAAAGACGTTCTTATTGTGCATGATGACTTGGAGCTTGCACTTGGCGAGATGAAGCTGCAAATAGGCGGCAGCGCAAAAGGGCATAATGGAATTCGTTCTATTCAAGAACATTTGGGGAATGCGGATATTGCTCGGTTACGAATCGGCATTGGACGCCCTGAGGATGATATGCCTGTTGAAAAATTTGTATTGGCGAAATTTACGGAGGAAGAGAAAGCGATTTTAAAAAGCAGGGAGAAAGAGATTTTGGAGGCAATCAGCGATTTCGCATTCCCCTCCCTCCCGCCTAATTCGCCGAATCTTTCCCAAGCACTATAAGAATATCAGCAGATGTTTTTGCTTCGTCAGCGGGGAAATCTGTTTTTGAGGCGGCATCAAGCGTTGATGCGATTTTTTGCGCATCGTCTGCTTGCGTCACCTTCGGCGCATAGATAGTAGTTTCTTCAATCGTATTTGCCCGTGCGTTTGCGGTTGCAACTATTTCGTATCCTTCACTCGCAAGCTGGTCGCTGATTTTCTTTGCAAGGCCGTTTACTGCGGTTCCATTGCGGACTTCAATAGTCGGTTTTGCGGCTGATTCTTCTTCCGGTTCCGGAGATGGGCTTGGCGTGCTTGGCAGAAGTCCTTCCGGTCCGATGGTAGGCTGGGGCGCATCTTGGCTTGCCGTATCTGCAATCGTTGTGCCCACTCCTTCAGAAAACATATTCTGCGCAAGCGACTGAATCTCGGAATAATCTCCGGTTCTTGGCTTCAGTACGGACGCCGGAACGCCTCCGAGCACGGCGGTTTCTCCAACCAGTACGCCGTGAGGGCCGGTTGTCAGAACGACTGATTTCATAGAGTTTGTGTCTAATTGCCGCGCAATTTCAAAAAAGCGTTTCATTTCCCATAGCTGCAAGCTCGTTCGAATATCTTCGGAAACGGATTCGAGGATTCCGTTAATCGCAGTAAAGTCGAGCGCGGTATTGAGCGAGAATACTTTATCTCGAATTGCGATAAGCATCTGCTGCTGGCGCGCTGCGCGCTGAAAGTCGCCGCCTTCCGGCCCTTCAATGTATCGAGCGCGTACGTATGCCAAGGCTCTGTCTCCGTTCATCGTTTCTGTTCCTTTCGGGAATGAGATCTTGTGCCAGTAATCGAAGAATCCATTTTCCACAGTAATATTTACTCCTCCGATTGCTTCTACGATTTTCTTGAATGCGGTAAAGTCTACGCGCGCAAAGTAGTGGATATCAAGCCCCGTGATTTCTTCCACGCTTTGTTCAAGCAATATCGGGCCGTTTCCTTTTTTCTCCGCTTCGCCGTATGCATGCACCGCGTTGAGTTTCGAATAGAATTCTTGGCCGGGAACTTGGACATAGAGGTCGCGCGGAATTGAGAAGAGCGCTATCTTATTTTCCTTTGGCTTGATGGACGCTACCATGACCGTGTCGGCGAGATTTTCTCCGGAGTGACCTTCTCCTCCAATTGCAAGAAGCAAGATGTTGATCTGATCCATCTCTTCTCCCTGTAGCTCCTTTCCTGATTTTAGGAAGAGGTCTGAAATTTGCCCGAGAATTGATTGTTTTGCAGTGCTGATGCTATTTCCGGCTGCAAGGATTTTATATCCGAATATTCCTGTTGCAAACAGTCCTCCGAGAAAGAGGAGGATAACGGCAAGCCGTAGTATGCGAAATCGACGAGAGTGTTTCTTGGGGGAAGAGATAGGAATGTTGTGCCGTTTGCGCACCTCCCAAAGCGCTCGCCTTTCGGCGCCCGATTGCCCCTTGTGTAAGTCCTTCATCTTTCACCAATCATAATATAAAGCTTGCCAGATATGCAACTTCATCCGTACAATACACTGGTATGGAAGAAACGGTCACAGAGAAGGAGTCATTTGGAAGATCTGTCGGATCTTTTTTCTGGGAACTGCTCAAGGCGTTTATTTTGGCAATGGTGATAATTGTTCCGATTCGATATTTCGTAGTTCAGCCGTTTTTTGTGCGAGGAGCATCGATGGAACCGAATTTTCATGACGGAGAATACCTTGTCATCGATCAGCTTTCGTACCGCTTTCGCGAGCCAAAGAGGGGGGAAGTGATTGTCTTTCAATATCCGCAAGACCACTCTGAATTTTTTATTAAAAGAGTCGTCGGATTGCCGGGCGAAGAGGTTCGCATCGAGGGCGGGCGCATAACGATTCAAAGCAGCAAGTATCCGGAAGGCATTGAGCTTAATGAGGCTCCTTATATCTCTTCCGATGTTCGTACCGGAGGGCAGGTGGACGTCCGGTTGGGAAGCGATGAATATTTCGTGCTGGGAGATAATCGCCCTGCAAGTTCCGATTCAAGATCATGGGGCGCAGTTGCTCGAGATGAGATTATCGGGCGCACATGGATTCGGGCGTGGCCGATAAGCCGCCTCGGAGTTTTGAGTCTTGAACGGATAGGGTATGTAACTGTCCCTTGATTTTTCTCCCTTGGGTCGAGTATACTGCCCACCATGGCATTAAAAAAGAAGAAAGCTTCAGAGCCGGCAGCTGATTTTCCGCTTCAAAGTCCTCGAGGGACATATGATCTGCTTCCGCAAGATCAGAAGTATTGGGAGTATGTCGTTGAGAACGCAAAGACATTTTTACGAGGCTGGCATTTCCAGCAAATTGATACTCCGATGTTTGAGGATGTTAATTTGTTTACCCGGGGAATCGGAGACGATACCGATATTATTCAAAAAGAACTCTTTGAAGTAAAGTCTCGCAGCAAGGGCGTTCACTATGCCCTGCGCCCCGAAGGCACCGCTTCGATGATTCGCGCATATATTGAGCATGGCATGAGAAGCTGGCCTCGTCCGGTCAAGCTGTTTATGATCGGATCATTTTTCCGCTACGAGCGTCCTCAAGCCGGAAGATTGCGGGAGTTCCACCAGATTGATATGGAAGTGGTCGGATCCGCTTCTCCTATTACCGATATTCAATCTATCTATGTCCTTCATCTCTTCTTCAAGCATTTGGGCCTTGAGGACTACGTTGTACTGGTAAATACTATCGGGGAGAAGGCGGAGCGCAAAGCGTATATCGCTCTCTTAAAAGAGCATTATCGAAGAAATCGCACAAAGCTTTGCCGGGATTGCAAAGAGCGCCTTGTTACAAATCCGCTTCGACTGCTCGACTGCAAAGAAGAAAAGTGCCAGCAGGTTGGGAGCATAGCGCCTCGATTGCTCGACCATCTGTCTGATGCTTCCAAGAAGCATTTTGATAGTTTTCTGAAAGGGCTGCAAGACTTGGAAGTACCGCATGAAATTGCGCCTTCTCTGGTGCGGGGGCTGGATTACTACACGCATACGGTATTTGAGTTTGTTCCTCGGTCTACAAGAGGAGAGTCCCAGCAAAATACCTTTGCTGCGGGCGGACGCTATAATGGACTGGTAAAGGAGCTTGGCGGACGGGATATCCCCGCAATGGGCGCTGCAATCGGCATTGAACGCGTTATTGATCGCGTAAAAGAAGAGGGGATTGAGCTGATGATTGTTGATCAGCCGCAGCTCTTTATCGCGCAGCTGGGAGATCAGGCAAAAATGCTCGGACTGAAAATTATGAAAGAGTTGCAGGAAGCGGACATTCCTTTTGCGGAGAGCATTGATCGAGACGGGATGCAGCAGCAATTGAGAATGGCTGACAGACTCAAGGTTGAATGGTCGATTATTATCGGGCAGAAAGAAGTACTGGATCAAACGGTCATATTAAGAAATATGGAAAGCGGAATGCAGGAAGTGGTTGACCATGATAAGCTTATCCCAGAGCTTGAGCGGCGGCTCAATATTGTTCGGCAATAATAATTTCTATGGAGGATTTTTCACCTGAATGCATTTTTTGCAGCATTGTATCCGGAAAAGTTTCCGCAGAAACGGTATTCGACGGGGGAGACACGCTATTCTTTAAGGATATTCATCCGAAAGCTCCTGTGCATATCCTTGGAATTCCCAAAAAACATTTAACATCGCTTGACCCTATGATGGGAGATGACCATTTAACGATTGGCAAACTGCTTCATGATGCTACGCACGTTGCCCGCGATGCCGGAATATTCGAATCCGGATATCGCGTTATTACGAACGTCGGCGTTCATGGCGGACAAGAGATTCCCCATTTGCATTTTCATATTCTTGGCGGAGAGCCGCTGGGACCATTGCGATGTACCTAGCGCGCAAACTCTGGCTTACTATGCTGGGACTTATGCTTCCTCTTGCTGCGTATGCGCAAGAAAACAAAGGCATTGTTCCTTGCGGGCCGACATCGCAGAAATTTGATCATGAATGCACGATTAAGGATATTTTCGTGCTTCTTGTGGGCATTTATAATTTTTTGCTTTCCATGGCGGCCATTGTTGCATTCGGATTTTTGATATATGGCGCCATTCAAATGTTTTTGTACTCGGCAGATGAGAATAGTATAGCGAACGGAAAGCAAACAATCATGCAGGCGCTCATCGGCCTTGCCATTACCGCGCTTGCATATATTTTAGTAAACACGCTCGTATCAGCGCTCGGTCTTACAGAGGGAGCGGGAGGCTTCTTCAGCGGAACGATTTTCGGAAATTAAAGTGATCTTGACTTGTGCCTTTCGGCATGGTAAGATGCTTTGTGAGGATTTTAAGCAATTGTTTTATTTATAACAGGAGGTGACTTTTTGTGTTAGAGGCAAAGAAGAGGGAGCATGAGAACTCGGAAGGACTGGTTCGTCGGTTTTCTCGCATCGTTCAGCAAAGCGGAATACTTATTCAGGCAAAGAAGGTTCGGTACTATGAGCCACGGAAGAGCAGGAATAGGGTTCGTGAAGAAGCACAACGAAAGAGCGAGTTGCAATCAGAGCGGGATCGCTTGATTAAACTGGGTGAAATTGACGAATTCTCATTTCCCAACAAAAAACCAAAGCGCTGGTAGAGTGCTTACACTATAAACCCCCGCTAAAGACAGTGGGGGTTTTTGTTTTGTCTTTTTCTGTTTATACTATAAGGAGTATGGCAATGCCTCCTCCAAATCTTCCGACTCCAACTTCTCCCAAGAATCCGTATCTTCCGAGTATTCCGCCTATTCCTCCAAAAGCTGGCGGAGGGGTAGATGCTCCGGACCCTTTTTCTGAACAAAAGAAAGAAATTTCCATGCCTCCCAAAACTACTCAACCTAAGTCGATCATTGCCCCTCCGGAAGGGATTTCTCCTTTGGCTCCGCCGGTATTTCAACAGCCTGCAAAAAGGCAAAGCAGCAGCAAGCGAGGAATCTTTGTAGGACTTGGAATTTTTATTGCACTCGCGCTTCTTGGCGCTATCGGATTTTTTGCATATCAAATGCTGTATGCGACAAGCGCGCCGCAGGTACAGCCGGAGGTTTCCATCTATATTCCAACCCCAAGTGCTATTCCTGTTATGAGCGAAAGTCCGCTGATCCCTGCGGCAACGGCAAGTCCTGCAGCCGCGATAGGGACTGATGAACAATCTGATATTTCCGATCCGGATGAAGACGAACTGACGAATGCGGAAGAGAGATTCTATGGCACGGATTCGAATAATCCCGATACTGACGGCGATGGGTATCTGGACGGGGAAGAGGTTCGAGATGGATATGATCCGCTCGGCCCCGGCAAGCTCGATTCCGACAACGATGGATTCCCGGATCCTGACGAGAGAAACTTTGGAAGCGATCCTTTTAATCCTGATACCGATGGCGACGGGTATTCTGATGGCGATGAAGTTGCCAATGGGCATAATCCCCTTATCCCCGCTCCAAACGATAAGCTCTAAGATAGCCGCTGCGGTATGCTTGTGCTTTCGCACTGTGAGGAGCTTCCTCTTATGCAAGAAGATGTACAATCCCTTTGGGACGCTGTTCGCGAAAAAACCGGATATCAAGAACAGGATCAAGTTTCTATCCAGTGCGTGAGCGAGGATAAAATACGATTATTGAATAAGCAATATCGAAGCAAGGACGCTCCCACGAATGTCCTTACCTTTTCTTATGGGGATAATGAGGGGCATGACATTGCGCTGTGCATGAGCATTGCTGTGTCGGAAGCTGCGGACAGGAAGGTGGATATCCGCGACTATGCTGCACTGCTGCTTGTTCATGCATTGCTGCATGCAGCGGGTCTCGACCATGATCATTCTGCACAAGAAGATGCGCGCACCAAGGAATATGAGCGCGCTGTGCTTACCCGGTGCGGGTTCGTCTCGCAAGCTCTATCTGATGTATACTGATGCTATGAAGCAGTGGCATCGAAGCAGGTCATTACTCGAAGCTTCCACATTTGCATGGCGAGGTCTTGCCGATGTATTTCATCGAGAACAAAATGTGCGCATGCAAATGCTCTTTGGAGCAATTGTTGTGTGCATGATGATTTTTTTACGAGTTCCGCTTGAGCGCATGGCTATTCTTATCTTTGCGATTACGCTTGTTCTCGTGCTGGAGATGATTAATTCTTCGGTGGAGT
>CAZPRL010000020.1:0-8879 GCA_964589385.1 uncultured Candidatus Saccharibacteria bacterium
CCTGGAGCCATGGGCAAATGACTTGCAATCGATGCTGCAGGGCAGCAATGCGTCTATTCTTGTAGCAAGCGACGGCTTGGCGACTTCCGAAGAATTACCGCATAGCACCGAAGAAAAAACAGATCCGCACGTATGGCTCGATCCGATTCTCGCAAAGCAAGAAATGCTTCGCATCACAAATGCAATAAAGAAAGCGGACCCCGAACGCGCATCTGAATACACCGCGAGTGCGCAAAGGCTGGGAGAAAAATTTGACGAGCTGGACAGGATGTACGAATCCGGCCTTGCTTCTTGCCAGTCGCGCAATATCATAACCTCCCATGCAGCCTACTATTATCTGGCGTCGCGTTATGGCTTGAACCAAGTTCCAATTTCAGGATTATCTCCGGAAGAAGAGCCCTCTACCCAAACTCTCGTCGAAACCACAAAGTTCGTGCAAGAAAATAATATCAAATATATATTTTTCGAAAGTCTCGTAAGCCCGAAACTTGCAGAAACAATCGCAAATGAAACCGGCGCAGGCGTACTGGAATTAAATCCTCTTGAAGGACTCACCGCAGATGATGTACAACAAGAGAAGAACTATTTCACCGTTATGCAATCAAATTTGCATAACCTCCAAACAGCGCTTTCATGCAACAGATAGATCATATCGAAAACATTATTGAATGCGACGGCATCTGTTTTTCCTATGGCACAGAACCTGTGCTTCATGATGTACATTTGGAAGTGCATCGGGGAGACTACCTGGGAATCGTAGGTCCGAATGGAGGAGGAAAAACAACTCTGATTAAAATTATGCTGGGGCTCCTGCAATCAGAATGCGGAGGAGTTCGACTGTTTGGAAAAGATATCCGTGACTTTAAAGACTGGTGGAAGGTCGGATACGTGCCGCAAACGGCAACAAACTTTGACACCAATTTCCCGGCTACCGTTCAAGAAGTAGTGCTGATGGGAACATTCGGAAAACGAGGCATTCTGCACCGGACCACGGCTCAAGACCGGGAGGATGTCACAACAGCGCTTGAAAAAGTGGAAATGGAACAGCATGGGCAGCGCCTAATAGGCGACTTATCGCCCGGCCAACAGCAGCGGGTATTCATCGCCCGTGCGCTCGTAAGCAATCCGGAAGTTATCTTTCTGGATGAGCCGACAACCGGAGTAGACGAAGAGGCGCAAAAAGATTTTTACTTTCTCCTGCGCACGCTCAACAAAAAATATCACGTCACGCTTGTGTTCATATCCCACGATATCGATGCGCTGCGGGCAGAAGCGACGGAAATTGCTACCGTCCATAAAACACTCGCATATGCAATAAATAAACCCCATGCTTGATCTTCTCCAATATGGATTTGTCCTTCGAGGGCTTGCTGCAGGCATTATTATTGCCATCATTGCGCCATTTATCGGCATATTCCTGGTACTGCGCAGATATTCCCTCATCGCAGATACGCTTTCCCACGTATCGTTTGCGGGCGTTGCAATCGGATTTCTTCTTGGAATCAATCCGATTATTACCGCCATTATCGCCTCGGTACTTTCTTCCATCGCTATTGAGCGCCTTCGGACGAGCAAGAGAGTGTACGGGGAATCCGCCCTGTCGCTCTTCCTATCCGGAAGCCTGGCGCTTGCAATCGTGCTGATCAGCGCATACCAAGGATTCGGCGCCAACATTACAAACTACCTATTCGGAAGCATCGTCACCGTACGGCAATTCGACCTTGTGCTCATTGCCGCAGTATCCGTAGTTGTGATTACGCTTCTGATAGCATTTTACAAAGAGCTCGTATATATATCATTCGATGAAAATGCCGCGCGCGTCAGCAATATTCCCGTGCGGCTTATCAATATCGTCCTCATCGTACTGGCAGCGCTTGTCGTAGCGCTCGCAATTCCCATCATCGGCATATTGCTCATCTCCGCGCTCATCGTCATTCCGGTTTTAGCCGCTCTGCAATTTCGGCGCAGCTTTAAGCAAACTCTTATCATTGCAGAAACTGTATCTGTTTTCTCCGTTCTTGCCGGAATTATTATCAGCTTTTATGCGAATATCTCTACCGGAGGAACAATCGTTCTCATAACGCTCGCATGCTTCACTTGCGCATTTCTCGCAAATTCTTTCAAGTCATGGCATAGTATATAGATAAAACCATGAAAAAAATATCATTTCCCCGCAAGAGATCTCCGCTGCCCGCACTCCTGGTACTCTTGATTATCATAAGCGCAGGCGCATGGTTTAGCCGGCATACCCTGGCGCGCCTTGTGCAGCAAGCAACACTCCCGGAACCAATACCATACGAAGAAAAAACGGTTCCCACTCCAATTCCCCAACCGACGAAACTTCGCGGAGCAAGTCCTTTGCCGATTGCTTCCCCGACTGCTGCCATTATTCCAAGCGGATTGCCAAAAGAAGCAAATCTCGCCGTACCGTTTACGTCCCAAGCGCCGGATGGAAACTGGGATGATCCATATGGAGACTTTTGCGAAGAAGCGTCTGTACTGATGGCCGCAAGCTATCTTACAAATAAGAAGATTCCGAATGCAGCGTTTGCAAATGCTGCGCTGCTTGCGATACGGGACTTCGAAGTAAAGCGGTTCGGCTATCACAAAGACACCAACGCGGAAGAGACTGCCACTATCTTGCGAGAACATTTTTCATACGACAACGTAGAGCTCAAAGGAAATCCCACGGCCGGCGATATAAAACAAGCGCTTGCAGAAGGGCGCGTAGTAATAGCTCCTGTTGCGGGACGAGAAATCGGCAACCCATACTTCCAGCAGCCGGGCCCGCTCTATCACATGATTGTTATCAAGGGATATACCGCTGATGGAAAATTTATCACGCACGACCCGGGCACCAGACGAGGAGCTGACTTCCTGTACGGCGAGAACGTTATTATGGAAGCCCTGCATGACTGGCGAACCGACGGCAACATAGACCTCGGGAAAAAAGTTGTGATTATTGCCGGCTAAGCTTTCGCATAAAAAATATCCAGAGGCCAAAAGCCCGTACGAAACTGCCGAAGAAAAATCCCAACGGCAATCCGGCAATGCCAATTTTCCCTATCAGCATATATGCGCTTAAGCCCGCAACTATCAAGCTCACCACGCTGAAGAAGACGGGTATAACGGTATTTTGCGTAGCATAAAAAGCGCGCGCAAACAGATGGCTTAACGATTCCGTGGGAATAGCCAGGCAAAACACGCCAAGCGTGACAGCCGTACGCGCAATGGCTTGATCATCAAACGCTCCGCCGCCCAGCAGCAAGGCAATCAATGGCCGGCGTATAGCATAGAGAACTAAAGCAGCCAGAGAACTGGTCAAAAAAATGGTGCCTGCCGTACGGTAGAGCAATGTCTTGAGTTCCTGCGTCGAGTTTAATCTTGCTTCCGTCAAAGCGGGAAACACGGCCGTCGACATGGCAATTCCAAGCAGGCTCACCGGCACGCTTTGAAAGTTGCGCGCAAAACTCAATACGGTTATGGATCCGGGAGCAAGAAAAGAAGCGAGCCCCGTAAATACCCAGAACGTGAGCATTTCAACAGGATGGCCGATCATCTTGGGAATCATGAGTGATACGGTGCGTTTCATTTCTGGCGTTTTCCAAAGGCTCGCAGGATACCTCCACTTCCACCCGGAAAGCGCCGCTCCGGCAAAACGAACTAAAAGATGCAATGCGGCGCCCAACACCGTACCGTATGCAACGCCCATAATTCCAAAATGGGGCGCAAGATATATCGCACCTGCAATAATGCCAAGATTATATACCACAGGAGAAAGCCCGTATGATAAAAAGCGCTTTTGAGAAACAAGCATGGCTCCAAATGCGTTGGAGGCGGCAAATAAAAGAGAAGAGATAGCCAAGACTCTCATCATCTGCGAAACGAGAACCCTTCCCGCATCATCAAGGCCGGGCGCGACCAAAAAACTAAGCGACGGAGCAAACACGCCAAGGAGAATACCGGCTATCATCATCGCTCCGACGGCAGATACAAGGAGGCTATTCATATACGCATGCGCCTCTGCATGATTTTTCCGATACAGTTCCGTAAAAATAGGCACTGCGGCAGCGGCAATTCCGCTTGCGACTAATACGTTAAACAAAAAATCCGGAACTAAAAATGCCGCGTTGTAGGTATCGAGCTCAACAGAAGCTCCAAAAGATCTTGCCAAGATGCGGTCGCGAAACAAGCCGAATACATAGGACGCTAGGGTAGTGCCTGCAAGAACAAAACTCCCGCGCGGGATAAAGCCAGCTATATCAAAAGCCATATGGAGATAGTGTACAATACAAAACGCCCTTGCCTGAAACAATTGCCATAGCCCACGCCAGCTCCGCGACGATAACAGCGCGCATTTTTTGACTTAGCAGACAAATATCCGTACAGTATCTGCATGTCATTGAAGATAGGCACTCGCAGCCTGTTACCCGCCTGACAGAAAGAGACAAATCAGGGCGCATTGTCCACTCAAAACCAGAATCTATGGTCGCAGAGACCCCTTAAAACCATACTTCATACCATTCTCGCATTTGGTTGATTTCCTTCGTTTGCGCTGTATTAATATCTTGAGCAAGTGTTTGCATCTCTGGCCTCTGCGTCCCTGACTTGAGCATAGTTGCCATCATGACTGCCATTTGGTGATGAGGGATCATTTCTTCAATAAATGCCTTATCGAAATCCGTTGCTTGTTCGAGTCTTGTTGCATCAGTTTCATTGCCCATCATACCCATGTGCATACCTTGGCTACTTGCCATATTATGCCCCATCGTTTGGGTACCTACTCCTACCTCTTTGCCGTACCAAGCTTTATACCAGCTCTTCATCTGGTCTATTTCTTTACTTTGAGAATCAATAATCGCTTGAGCTAACTGTCGAATTTCAGGACGTTGAGATTTTTCTAATGCGAGCTTAGCCATAACAATTGCATCTTCATGATGAGGAATCATCTGTTCGATAAAATGAGCATCGAGCGATCCGGCCATTTGGTTTCCTTGCGACGTAGTATTTGAAAACCCCATCATGGGATTTCTGTATCCCACCATACCGCCCCACATTGGCGCAAGTAGCCAAGTGAGAATAATACCAATAAGCAACCCAACTAAACCTGCGTTTACTGTTTCTTTATTCATAGTCATATTGCAATAGTTCAATGATTAGATAATCTCTCCGTTTTTCTCAAGCATCATATGATGAATTGTTGCAACTTGAGCCCAAATTGCAATCAGTATAAGAATTCCAGTGCAAAGCAGAGCATCTATTTTTGTAACTCCGAATACAAGATCATCTGCTCCGCCTAAAATTGCATTCGCAAATGTAACCAATCCGACAAAGCCGGCAATAACGCTAGCAATATGCAATAGTTTTGATAGTTTCATAGATTTTTGGTTGTTCATAATGTAATCACCCCCTTCAAATTATATCCATAACACCCGAGTACATACCCATACCGCATGTATAGGTAATCTTGCCCAGCTTGTTCGGAGTAAATTCAATGAGTTGATCCTTTTGTTGAAGAGAAGTTTGGATACCTAATGCTGGAATCCTGAAAATCGACGTGCAACCCAAAGCGCCTTTCGTAGTTAACGCCAATCGAACAGGGACGCCTGCCTTGAGCTGCAGGTAATTAGGCGTGTATCCTGTTGCGTGTACGTCTATGCTTGCGAGCTGAACGCCATTTACAATCTTACTGCCAGAGACTTCTGTACCCTGATTGGCATACCGTGAATGCTCATAGAATGATCTGCCAATAGACTGCAACGTTACCGGCGAGCCAATCACATTAAGACCGCCATTGATTGAAATAACGCCTAGGTAAACAAGGACGAGAGCTGCTGCTTTAAGAAATTTTTGCTGGAACGCATCACCAAGAACTGTCGTAATCCATCCTAGTCCAAAGAATACCGGCATGGTGGCAAGTACAAACGTCGCCATAATTGCTGCACCCCAAAAGGCACTGCCAGAACTTATCGCCAATGCCTCCATTGCCAATGTCGTACCGCACGGCATAAAGATGGTCGCAAAACCAAATAATGCTGGAGCGAACACATCAGTACGAGTTGTTTGGCTGTATGCCCATTTCCGTAGTGCCTGTGGCGGTTGAATGAGAACATATCGAAAGATTGGATGAATATCAAAGAGATATAGTGCAACTGCGATCATGTATGCGCCAGCTACAAATTGCATAACAGTCTGCGTTGCTTCCGTAAAGGCTAGTGCTTGGCCAACTGCACCAAGGGTAAGACCCAGCAACGTATAGGCGATGAGTTTTGCTCCCAAGAAGAAAGCAATCGGCCAGAGGGACGACTTCTTCTTTTGTTTATCTTGTACTTCCTTTTCTTCACGAGCAGTAATGAGCGATGCTAGAATACCGCCTTGAACCGCCATACACGTAAGCCCGCCAATAGTAAGACCCGTTATAAATATGGGAATTAAATTCATAGGGATAATTTTGCACGCTTAAGAAGTAGTGAGTTGCCTACAACAGAAATTGAACTGAGCGCCATAGCAGCTGAAGCAAAAATGGGGTTCATTAAAATTCCAGAAAACGGATACAAAACTCCCATAGCAACAGGGATAAGAATGACGTTGTACCCAAATGCCCAAAAGAGGTTTATTTTTATCGTCCGCATCGTTTTGCGAGATAGGGTAATAACCGCTACTACTGACCGTAAATCTTTGTTAATGAGCGTAATATCAGCCGCCTCAATAGCTACATCAGTGCCACTCCCCATCGCAATGCCTACATCCGCTACGGTGAGCGCAGGAGCATCATTAATACCATCTCCGACAAAGGCCACTATTTTACCCTTGGCTTGCAGTTTTTTTACTTCATCCGCCTTTTGATCCGGCAACACTTCAGCTAACACCTGCGTAATGCCAACTTGTCGTGCAATAGCCTGCGCCGTTCTTTCGTTGTCGCCAGTAATCATAATCGCTTCGATTCCTAGTTTTTGTAATGTCTGTACGGCTACTTTCGCTGTTTCTTTAACCCTGTCAGCCACTGCAATGAGCCCAGCAAGCTTGCCATCAACAGCCAACATCATCACCGTTTTACCCCGTTGTTCCAAGGTAGCTATGTTCGTCTCATTTTCTTTTATTTCTATATGATCACGAATCATCAATTTGCGATTCCCAAGTAGTATGTGCTGTTCATTAAGCAACCCCGAAACGCCATGCCCTGCAATTGCTTGAAATTTCGTTGCCAGAGCAAGGGGTAAGTTTCTTTTTTCTGCATCTTTTACAATTGCGTCAGCCAATGAATGTTCAGAGCCTTTTTCAATAGAAGCAGCCAATCGTAAAATATCATCTCGAGAAAAATCGTGAGTTGCAATAATATCAGTTACCTCTGGTTTTCCCTTAGTAAGCGTCCCCGTCTTATCAAATACTACAGTCGTGATCTTATGTGCTGTTTCTAGAGCCTCTGCGTCCTTAATAAGCAAGCCATGCTCTGCTCCTTTGCCTGTACCAACCATAATCGCCGTTGGGGTAGCTAGCCCCATCGCACACGGACAAGCAATAATTAACACTGCTACCGTATTAAGAATCGCAAAAAGGAATGCTGGCTCTGGGCCGAAATCATACCAAACAACAAACGTTGCAAGTGCCAGCATAATAACAATCGGTACAAAGTACGAGGAAATAACATCAGCCAAGCGTTGAATGGGAGCCTTGCTGCCTTGTGCTTCTTCCACGAGCTTAATAATTTGAGACAGCATCGTATCTGCGCCAACTTTAGTTGCCTGAAACGTAAACGTACCCGTTTTGTTCATTGTTGCCCCAATCACGCTGTCACCTTTTGTTTTGTCTATGGGAATACTTTCGCCAGTCACCATAGATTCATCGATCGATGATTCGCCTTCCTCAATCACACCATCAACAGGAATCTTTTCCCCTGGCCTGACACGAATCATATCGCCGACTACTACCTCACTAATCAAGATGTCTATTTCCTTACCGTCTCGTACCACTCGAGCAGTTTTTGCTTGTAGCCCGATCAGCTTCTTAATTGCTTCGCTCGTACCTGCCTTCGCCCTCGCTTCAAAATATCTGCCCAAGAGAATGAGTCCGATAATGATCGTGGAAACATCAAAGTATGGTTCGGGGTGAATGCCAATCTTGGATAAAACAGTGGGAAAGATAGTTACTACAGTCGAATAGACAAACGCCACCGTAGTCCCTAAGGCAACCAGAGTATCCATGTTTGCCGTACGGTGTTTAAGTGAAGATAATGCTGCTCGGTAAAAACTAAAACCAGCCCAAAATTGGACGGGAAATGCTAAAAGAAGCTGTACCCAGAAGTTCCGTAGCATACTGGGTGCCGTATCCATGAGGCCAGGAAAGCTTCCCCAAAGAATAAGGGAACCAAGCGCCAAACTTGCAATCACTTTTATTTTCAGATCTTTCATTTCTTGCAGACGCTGCGCCCTGTCGGCATCCTCCGATTGCACTTCTTCACCGAGACGAGACTCATAGCCGACATCTTTTACGGCCTTGGACAAATGGTTATCAGTAACTTTGGCAGGATCATACTCTACAGTTGCTTTTTCGGTAGCTAAGTTAACATTGGCATGAGAAACACCAGGAATTTTGCTTAAGCTGCCTTCTAGCGTCATGACACAAGATGCACAGTGCATACCCTTGATAGAAAAGGTCTTTTTCATACTGACTCTTTCACAATTATCTTTCCGTGATACATATTCATTCCACAGGAAAATGTAAATTCACCAGTTTTCTGCGGAGTAAGCTCAATAGTTACTGGTTGATTCAGCGGCAAGCGCTTTCGTACTTTAAAATCACTCAGAACAACTTCCTCCAAACAACTACTAGGATCTTTACGAGTAAAGGTGAGCTTTGTAGTCTTACCTTTTGAAATTTCA
>CAZPRL010000021.1:0-8842 GCA_964589385.1 uncultured Candidatus Saccharibacteria bacterium
ATGTTACAAGGTTTTTAATGTCTTCTGTGTTCATGGGATGCACCACGACTGCGGGTCGGACGGTAAAGATGCTTGCGTCGCGGCTGGCGGCTTCCAAGGATGCCGGATCGGTCGCAACTTCTCCGTGGATGATGGATTGCAGGTCTTCTGGAGTGGACATGTCTTGACTAGTATATCATGGGCATGACAATTTTTCTGAATCGATATATCATAGGTATATGAACAAATCACTACTCATTATAATAGGAATTATTATTATCGGCGCCATAGCCTATATGGTTTTGCGCTCGCCGGAAAATAGCAGCAGGCAAACCGTAGACGAAACAGCTTTGCCGCTTGAACCCATAGAAGAAGGCAATGTATTCGTGCAGCAGGCTCCGGAAGAAGACTTTGTGCTCGATGAAGATCTGCTTCTTCAAGAAGATACTGCCAATGGCGGAGATACTGTAGCTGTCTCAATAGACGATGCGGGATTTTCTGAAGAAACCATTACTGTGCTTGCCGGTACGACCATTGTCTTTACGAATAACGGCCAGGGGTTGCATCAGGTAGCATCTGATCCGCATCCTACGCATACGAATGTTCCGGGGCTTGATTCGAAAAAAGGCCTTGCAACAGGCGAGACGTTTTCTTTCACATTTGAGAATGCCGGTACGTTTACTGTGCATGACCACTTGGCGCCATCTCATAAAGCAACGATTATAGTTCAGTAAACAGAGCGTAATCTGGTATACTTCCTTATGTATGCCAGATCCTATCAGTGATGCAATCCTTCAGTCGCTTGTAGAAACCAAGAATCTTCCTATTGATGAAGGCGTTCGTGTTCGCGAGCAGCTAGAGAAAAATGAAGGTACGATATACGATCTCCTTGTCGGTGTTCGAAAAGTTAATGAGGAACAATATACGAAAGCGTATGCGCAGGCTCTTGATATGCCGTATGTTGATGTTCGCGATTTAACAATAGACAAAAAGGTTCTCGATATCATTCCCGAGTCCACTGCCCGCGAGCATATGATTATTGCATATGAGCAGACGGATGACGCAATTAAGCTCGCAATGGCAAATCCGGGAGATCGCCAGATTGTAGAATTTGTCCGAAAAAAGGTAGATAAGCAAGCGGATATATCGCTTGGGAGCATGACGAGTATCCGGGAAACGCTTGCGAAGTATCAGGGCACTCTTGAGGCGGATTTGCAGCAAGTAATTAATGAGGCGAAAAAAGCGAATACGGATGACGAGAATCTTTCAAAGGCAGCGGAAGATTTGCCAATCATTAAAATCGTAGACACGATTTTGCGCCATGCCATCGTAAAGGGAGCTTCTGACATCCATATCGAGCCTACGGAAGATTCGGTTATTGTTCGGTATCGGATTGATGGTATTTTGCAGGATGTAATGGTGCTGCCAAAGACAGTGCTTGCAGGAATTGCCGCGCGCATCAAGATTTTGAGCAATTTAAAAATTGACGAACATCGCTTGCCCCAAGACGGCCGCTTTAAACTGGAGAGCGATGATTATCAAGTTGCGTTTCGCGTATCCACTCTTCCGGTGTTCGATGGAGAGAAGATTGTTATGCGCTTGTTGGACGAATCGGGGCATGGCGCGGTGCTTGACGGCCTTGGCATGGGCGCAAAGCATATGTCGATGTTTCGGGAAGCAATCGGGAAGCCCAACGGCATGATTCTTGTAACGGGGCCGACAGGATCAGGAAAAACGACAACGCTGTATGCTGCGATGCGCGAATTAAATACGCCGGATGTAAATATCAGCACCATTGAAGATCCTATCGAATATAGGATGGAGCGCATTAATCAAACGCAGGTACAGGCAAAAGTCGGCCTTACCTTTTCAAACGGGCTGCGCGCTCTTGTTAGGCAAGATCCTGATATTATCATGGTTGGAGAAATTCGAGACGAGGAAACCGCCTCCCTTGCCGTGAACGCGGCGCTTACGGGGCATCTTGTACTTTCCACCCTGCATACCAATAGCGCTGCAGGGGCAGTGCCTCGGCTTATGGATATGAAGATCGAACCATTCTTAATTGCGTCTACCGTGAACCTTGTACTTGCTCAACGCCTTGTCCGAAAGCTCTGCGAGACATGCAAGAAGCAGACTGTGGTTGACCAGGGGGTTATTGATAGCCTTGCCGATATTATGAACGTGGATCATTTGCTAGAGCTGTTGAAGCAGGAGAAAATTATTGAAGATGGCGCGACCGCAGAGCAGATTCCTATGTTTCGCGCGGAAGGGTGCAGCAAGTGCCACGAAGGGTATAAGGGCCGTGCCGGGATTTACGAAATGTTTGAAATGTCAGCTTCCATTCAGAAGCTAATCACCGGTACGGTAACTGCCGATAGCATTCAAGAGGTCGCAAAGGAAGAACAGCAGATGGCAACGATGCTTGAAGATGGTATGATTAAGGTTGCGCGAGGGTTTACGAGTGTTGAAGAAGTGCTGCGCGTCGCAAACGAATAATATTTTATTTATATGCCAACATATACATTTACAGGGAGGAATGAACAGACGGGCGTGGTCATCACCGGCACGCGCGAGGCTATTTCGCATGCCGCGCTTGGTCAGGATCTTTTGCAGGAAGGAATTTTACTTACATCATTTGAGGAGCAGCGCAAAGCGGGACAGGCAAAGGCCGTCTTGGGATTTTCCCTTGCTCGCGTTCCTATTTTAGAGCGAGTGCTGTTTACTCGCTATTTTGCGCTTATGCTTCGTGCCGGGCTTGATGTTAAGACTTCCCTTTCAACTCTTGCAAAGCAAACCAAGAATAAGACGCTTGCATCGTCTATCGAAGGCGTTCGACAGGGAATTGAGCGCGGCAAGACGCTTGCGGAGAGCATGCTTCCGTTCCCCAAGGCCTTTCCAAGCCTTTTTGTAAGTTTCGTGAAAGTTGGAGAGACTACGGGAAAACTGGAAGAAACGCTTGCGGTCCTTTCGCAGCAGCTGCAAAAAGATTTTGAGCTTCGCCGCGCAGTGCGGGGGGGAATGCTGTACCCCATTGTTATTATCTCTGCTCTTGTTGCCGTTGGAGTTGCCATGATGATTTTCGTGGTTCCCAAGCTTGTTGAAATTTTTGAAGGGTTCAATGTAGAGCTGCCGCTCATGACGCGAGTCCTTATCAATATCAGCCGTTTTTCTTCTACGTATTGGTATGTAGTAATATTGGGCGCTATTGCGCTTGTTGCAACTTTTATATGGATGATAAAGGTTCCAAAAATCCGAGCTGCTCTATTGCATGGCTTGCTTTTCTCTCCGATTATCGGACAGATCGCAAAGAATATTAATATTGCCCGCTTCAGCCGGAACTTGAGCTCTCTTCTCGAAAGCGGAGTTGCCTTTGCAGAAGCGCTGCAAATTCTTGGAGAAAACACTCCTCATCCGACGTATGCCGATGTTTTTATAAAGGCGCAAGTGCACGTAAAGCAGGGAAAAACATTGAGCAGTTTTTTTGAAGAATATTCCAAGCTATTCCCTCCGCTCGTAGTTAATATCATGGGAGTTGGAGAACAAACCGGAGAACTTGATAGCGTATTGAAGGAAGTAGCTTCGTTCTATGAGGGCGAAGTAGATCAAACCATGAAGAACTTAACGTCGATTATGGAGCCCGTGCTGATGATTTTAATCGGTCTTGGAGTAGGCGCGCTCGCGGTTTCCATTATTTCTCCGATCTACAGCCTTGTAAACGTCATCTAATGAAAGGGTTTACTATCATTGAAGTAGTGATTGCCACGTTTGTTCTCGGCGTAGTAGTAGTCGGCGTTTTTGAGTTTATCACTCTTACTATCAAGTCTTCCCATGACGGAGAGCGGAGAATTGTGGCAACTGCTCTTGCAAATGAGAAGATGGAGATGATTCGGAATTTGCCGTACGACAGCGTGGGAACGGTGGGCGGTATTCCGAACGGTCCGATTCCCCAAACGGAGGAAGTGACGCGCAATGAAGCTTCATATACCGTTACTACCGATATTCGATACTATGACGATCCGTTTGACGGGGTAGCAGGCGGCGATCCGGCCGATCTTCTGGGTACTGACTATAAGATTGCCCGCGTGGAAGTTGATTGGGCAAGTAATTTTCCTCCAAGCCGTTCCGTGCTTCTTATTACGCACATCGCTCCTGCGGGGATTGAAGGAGGAGACTCTCTGGGAACTCTTATATTTCATGCGCTTAATGCTGCGGGAGAAGGCGTTGCAGGGGCTGCTGTGCATCTTGTGAACTCTACAATTTCTCCCGCGGTGGATCTAACAACGCAAACAAATGAATCGGGCGATGTTGTCTTGCCCGGGCTTGCGGTATCTTCCGGTACTTATGAACTTTCAGTATCAAAGGACGGGTATACCTCGGCGCAAACGTATGATGCAACTGCTGATTTTATTCCCGATGTTGACCATTCGCATCTGACGGCAATCGCCGGAGCGGTTACGAATAAAACGTTTTCCATTGATCTCGCAAGCTCTCTTGTCATTCGTACTGTTGACGATACCGGCGCCTCGCTTGGAAATATCCCATATGCGCTTGCGGGGACGAAAACGATTGGCAGCGATGGAGTCGGGGAGCCGGTGTATGTGCTCAAGGCCGAAGATACAACAGATGGATCCGGAACGTTTTCGTACGAGGATGTCGTGTGGGACACCTATTCGTTTTCCATTGACGGCAATGCAACGGGGTATGATATACAGGAAACGGATGCTGTTCTCCCGCTTGTGGTAAGTCCCGGCAATGACATAACGCTTACGGCAACTCTGGTGCCGCATCAGCCTTTCTCTTTGCATATTACGGTTATCGATGCTGACAATAATCCGATTCCCGATGCATCCGTGCATGCGACAAGAGAGGGATATGATCAAATACTGGAGACAAGCGCGTATGGCCAAGTATTCTTTGATGATTTAGCCGGAGTAGGGGGAGAGTATACGATAGATATTACTGCCGATGGATACCAGCCGTATACGCAACTTGTTGAGATAGAAGGTACGACAAGGATTACCGTTCAAATGAGCGCACTATGAAACGGCAATCTTCAGGCTATACGCTTCTTGAAATGCTTGTTGTCATTGCTCTGACGAGCATTATTCTTATGGCTCTTATGCGATTTTTGGGCACCTCTCTTTTGGTGTATCGTTCAACATTCTTGCAGACGCTTGCCAATGAAACAGCGCGCGTACAGTTAAAGCGCATGTCTCATCTATTAAGATCGGCGCGATCTTCTGACACGGGCGCGTTTGCTCTTGCGGAGGCTTCTCCCCAGAGGATTATTTTCTATGCGAATGCGGATGATGATAGCGCTACGGAGCGCATTCGATATGAGCTCATCGGCGTAGACTTGGTGAGAGGCGTAACGGAGCCTACGGGCACTCCTATAGAATATGATACCGATGAAGAAACTGTTACTACGCTTGCGCGATCGATTCGCAATGATACCGCTCCCATTTTTAGCTATTACACGAGCGATTATCCGGCAGACACAACTCCGTCTACAGTCATTGCTGATACGACATACATAGAGTTTTCTCTTATTATTGATGCGGATCCGAATGAGGATCCTCCTCCTATCACCGTTCAGTCGCAAGTGCAGCTGCGCAATCTTAAGACAAACCTCTAATATGCCGAGCAAAGGTTTTACGATTATTGAGATTCTCCTCGCAATGTTTTTGCTGGCAACGGGAGTTGTTGCGATCGCCGGCGCGTCGGTTCTCGCAACCCGCACCACGCTTCAGGTTGAAAAAAAAGTAGCTGCACAAGCGATTGCCAATGACGCCATTGAAACAATACAAGCGATGCTCTATTCTTCGGTTGGCATATTGCCTGATGGCGCGGAGCAGGTGGAGAAGACAGAGAACTCCATCCGGTATTCGAGGCACGTTGTCCAAAATCAGCAGAACTATACTGTAACGACTGATGTGGTTGGGTTTGATGACGAGGTGAACGGCATGCTGTCCGGCGCGCTTACGCTTGCGAGTGCAGACTACAAGCAAGTGCGCATCGAAGTTACGCCGGAGCAAGGAGATCTGCTCGGGTCTGTAGTATCTGCCGCAGCTACGATATCAAATTGGCCGCCGCAGTCATGCAAGGCCGGAGAGCCGAATGCATGTCCTGCTCCGGAAGTGCCGGTCCGTCCGGAGACGTATGCGTTTACTAATTATTATCAGATACGGGATTTTGTGAATAGCACGGGATTGTATACGAGCATACCTCCACTTCAGGCTGTAAACGGGGGGTTATATTATAATGATGAAACTGCTCAAAAGGTTTGTGATCTGAAGGGGTATTCAGGCGTGAATTCCAAAACACCTAGCAGCGTGGGTTCCTGCAGCGATAATCCCGTAGGAAAATGGAATGCTTCTACGAATGATTTTGATATTATAAGCAGTTGTCCTACGGGCACGCGTATGCAAACTCTTGTCTGTAAGGATCCAAAAACAATTCCGATGTGTACTGCTTTCTTGCCGTGCCCTCTTTCTGGGCAATGTACGGATGCGTATCGCGCGCGCGGATATACGCCTCTCGGCACTCAGTATCCCGCATTTTGCAAAAGCAATCTCGATTGCAATACGGGGCATACGTGCAACGCTGGAAGCGGAAAGTGCGAATTTAGCGGGAATGACGGAGACGTATGCCCGGCATAGCGAACATTGCAAATATGGGAAGCGCACTGTTGATGGTGCTTGTCATAGTTGCAATGCTTGTGGTGATGTTTACCGCATCTATTGGAGTTATTTCACGCGAACTTTCCGTTACGTCTGATGCGGGGCAAAAAGAGCGCGTGTATCGCGTTGCGGATTCCGGTATTCAATATATATTATTTTTAGTCGGAAAGGCGGGAAAAGACATGGCCTACCTTCTTGAGCAGGATGGGGAAGAGCGGATAGTGAAGGATCCTATTACGAATGAAGAGATTGGAGAGTATACGCTCTCGGTAAGTCCGCTTTCGTCCCCTTTAGTCGGTGTTATGATATCTTCACTGGCAGATAGTCCCGATGGCAGATTTTGCGCGAAAGTGACTGCAAAGATTGAAGACGTGCCGGAAGGCTGGGAGGGCCAGTATCGCGTTTCCGGATGGACCAGATCTTCTTGCCCATAATGGCTATGCATATGCAGAATAAAAAAGGATTTACGATTATCGAGCTCATTGTGGCAATGGGGTCCGGCGCGATTGTCGTATCTGCGCTGCTCTATTTCTTTTCCGGAAGCTTGGCGTCGTACCGAACGCAACTTTCCCATGTGGCAGTTACGGCGGATGCTCGAGTCCAGATGCAGCGCATTGTCGATACGCTCCGCAATGCGCAGGATAATGGCGAGCAAGAGTGGCTGCAGGAGGCAAGCACAAATAGCATTACGGTGTGGACTGATACAAACGGAGATGCGGTGCTTGAAAAAATTTCTTATACGAGAAATGAGGAGGGAAACCAGCTGATTCGAACAGTAGACGATATGCCGGCAGAATTATTACAGAATCTTGATCCCGCAGGATCTCTGTTTGCGTACTACGATGAGGATGGTGCGGAAATTATCGAAGCGGAAAACTTCACTGCTGATAAGGTAAAAAGCATCGGCATAACGCTTGCTCTTATTCCGGATAATCCGCAATCAAGCGAGCCTCAAGTCATGAGTACTCGCGTAACACCCAGGCAGAATCTTCAAGGCGATATTATTTACGTGCAGGGGCCTAATGAATTTCGAGAGATAGTCATTGAGGTGCCCGCAGGAAGCCCGCCCGATCCCGCAAAGACCAATTTTACCGTTACGGTGCAGGATCCATCGAGCGGAGCCGTTCTTTCTAAAAAAATGCTCTCCTTCAGCGAATTGAATGACGGGCGATTGAGCGTACATGAAAATGGCATGTATGCGATGCTTAACTACAAACAAAATACCGGAACGGGCTTGCCGCAAGGCTGGTATGTATGGATTGCAATGAATCTTCCCATAGAGCTTAATTTGTTAACCGTTCCGGCTCGATATCCTGGAAGTTCCAGTGATTTATTATCGCATTACAGTCTTTTTAGATCGAAATGCATAGGACATGATTGGGCGTATGTGCAGAATCATTGTGCGCTCGGTACGGTTCCGACAAATTTTAAGTATTTATTTTTAGGCAATCCTCCGTTCCAGCCGCTTATTACGTATGCGGCCGACGGGCATCGGGATTATGTGCGCGATATTATCGTGGCTCCTCCTATACTTACAAGCTTTACTTCTTCTGCGGCCAACGGTACCTATGGCCCGGGTTCCGCTATCACGATTACGGCAGTCTACGATGAGCCGATAAAAACTGGGAGCACGCTTACGGCAGTGCTTGATACCGGGCGCGAAGTGACGCTTTCTACCGTGTCCGGGTCACAAATTTCCGGCACGTATACTGTCGGGGCTTTTGGATCAGGAGAATATTCAAGCGATTTGCGCGTTGTATCCATAAAAAATGAGACGGTACACAGCAACACGGTTCCGGTTCGGACGAGAAAGAATTCACCTGTGCCTGAAACGAATATCGCAACGAGTTTAGATATTGCGGTAGATACGAGGTATCAAGCAAGTAATATCATCGGACAGTATGTCGGAGCCGATGCTTTAAGGCCTCTCTACACGCAGCGAGGAATCAATAATAACGAGGGAAGCCTAGCAAATGTGCGCGGTTTTAATTCGCCGTATGCAATAGCGCAGGATACCACCGATCATCGACTATTCGTCGCAGACCGCGCCAATCACCGCGTGCTTGTATATAATCTCAAGAACGACAATACGCTTGATGATCGAGTGCCGGACGCCGTGCTCGGGCAGCCAGATTTTACGTCGAATAGTCCTGCAACGTCGCAAACCGGCATGAAGCTTCCGA